>DBNZ01000001.1:11218-44626 GCA_002299495.1 Methylococcaceae bacterium UBA659 | reverse complement strand
GCAAGAAGCCGACCGCCGGAGGCAAGAAATCGACCGCCAGATGCAGGAAACCGACAAAAAGATCAAGGCCATGACCGCCAGCATCGGGCGGCTGGGCAACAAGCTCGGGGACTTTGTCGAGGAAATGGTGCGCCCCGCCGCCGTGCGCCTGTTTCGGGAACAAGGCATAGCGGTTCACGAGGTGCACCGCAACGTCGAGGCCCAGCGCGGCGATGAAGGCATCGAAGTGGACTTGCTGGTGGTCAACGACAGCGATGTGGTGGCCATCGAGTGCAAAAGCACGTTGAGCATTGACGATGTCAACGCCCATTTAGAACGCTTAGGCAAACTGAAACGCCTGCTGCCAAGCTATCAAGGCAAGCGTGTCATGGGCGCGGTCACGGGGATGGTGATGCCCGACAACGTCGCCGTCTATGCTTACCAGAAGGGCTTGTTTGTGATCGCGCAATCCGGCGACCATTTGCTGATTCGCAACGACGGCGCATTCAAGCCCCGGGTTTGGTAGGCGGGGGCTGGTCGGGGTGAGCTAAAACGTAGGGTGCCTACCCTACCCGGCTAAATATCCCTCTCGTTTTCAATATTAAGTGCCATTCACCCGGCGGTGATTGGCGGCTTTATGGTTCTTTCCAGAATAGGCGACAGGCAAAATATTCTTTGAAAAACAAAAGGGTATTGATAGAATTTAAAGCGATTTAACAAGTTTTGATAGGGTCTATGAAAATTATCCCGAAAATGTTAAGCCTTGGCTGCTGCTGGTTATTGCTCTCTCTGCCTTGTTACGCGCAGGCGGTTGCTATTGCAGCCATTGACTATCCGAAAGAAGGGCAAGATTTACGCATCGTGTTTGACGGCTCTTCACCTAAGAGTCGTCTTTTTATGTTGGAAAACCCGGCCCGGTTAGTGATCGATTTACAAGACACCCATCTAGCGGACAAGCTTGGACAGCCGCCCGAAGACCATCCCTTGATTGGAAGGATTAGATCCGCTGTCCGGGACGGGCAGGGCATCAGGTTGGTGGTTGACCTAAAACAAGAGGACGGCGCTGGCCAGTTGTTATACCAAACCAGCGCCGCAGGCTCCGAATTGACGGTTGATTTGATTGCCAAGCAGGAAGCCGATAGCTCAAGCAAACCCGCCAAACTCCAAACTAATGAATGGGTGGTGGCGATTGATGCGGGGCATGGAGGCTCTGATCCTGGTGCTCGCGGGATTCACGGCACCCTAGAAAAGGACGTTACGTTAAAAATCGCCAAAAAATTAGCGGCCTTGTTCAATCGAAAAGAGGGGGTCAAAGCCGTCTTAACACGCGACAGCGATCATTTTATTGGGCTGAGGAAACGCATTGACATTGCCCGGGAAGCCAATGCCGACTTGTTTGTGTCGATTCATGCCGATGCCTACCAAGACACTTCGGTGAAAGGAGCTTCTGTTTATACCCTTTCCAAACATGGGGCATCCAGCGAAGCGGCCCGATGGTTGGCGGAAAAAGAAAATAGCGCCGACTTGTTAGGAGGGATTAGCCTCAATGATAAAGGCGACGACGACGACTTGGCCACGGTGTTATTGGATTTATCGCAAAACGCCACTTTGGAACATAGCTCTATGGCCGCTAATGAAGTGCTTAAGAGTTTTGGAAAAGTTAACCCGCTGCATAAAAACACGGTGCAAAAAGCCGGTTTTATCGTTTTAAAATCGCCCGATATTCCCTCCGTATTGGTGGAGACTGCATTCATCTCGAATCCGGCCGAGGAGAGAAATTTGTTGAGTGAAGCTTACCAGGCTAAAGTGGCCGAGGCGATTTATCACGGTATAGTCGATTATTTCAAGCAGGCCGGCCCTGTGAGCGGCAATATGGCCGCGCTATAAACGCACATTTGGCGGCCAATGGCTTGGTCGAGCCAAATACTTTGGACTGGCCAATAAAAAGGTAGCTGTTCGCCACCGTCCGTAGCCAGCCTTTCGGTTGGACTGATTGATCCGGCCCTTTAAAGTATTGAACCGTTCGTGCTGCCAGTCGAAGCACATGCGCTTTTCGACCCGCTCAAGGCAAACGCAGGTTAACACGGAATAAGGCCGGATCAATTGGGTAGAGATGGGGCTAACATTTTTTGCGCTCTTTTTGGTTTTGGTGCAATCAGGTTACCTCTGCAAATGGGTCGGCTAGCGCTGGGTAAAGACAATGGTTGCCGTAAATTGAGGCTGTTACATGAACAAATACTTACTGGTCATCAATGCGGGTTCTTCCAGCATCAAGTTTGCCGTTTACAAAACAGATGCGCCGTCAACTCATCTGTTAGGAGATTGCGCCGGGCAGATTGAAGGTATTAACAGCCAACCCCGTTTCTGGGTGAAAAAAACCCGGGGTGAGGTGTTAGTGGATGACCCGTTCAGCGACCGGGAAATACCTGACCATGCCGCAGCCATCGCACGGGTTCTCGGCTGGCTGGTGGATTATTTGGGCAACGGGGAATTGCTGGCGGTTGGGCATAGGATAGTCCACGGCGGGCAGCGCTATTCAGCCCCGGCCTTGATCAACGCAAAAATCCTTAACGATTTGGACGGCCTAGCCCCTTTGGCGCCGCTGCATCAGCCGCATAACCTCGCCACTATCCGCGCCTTACTGGCGATGAAACCTTCCATCCCCCAAGTGGCGTGTTTCGATACGGCATTCCATTGCACCCAGCCCGAAGTTGCCCAACGCATTGCCTTACCCCGGCGGTTTGCCGATGAGGGCATACGCCGGTATGGGTTTCATGGCTTGTCTTACGAATTTATCGCTGCTATGTTGCCTTCACTGGAATCCGGATTGGCACAGATGCGGGTCATCGTCGCCCATTTGGGCAGCGGCGCCAGCCTCTGTGCGCTGCAAAATGGGCGCAGCATCGCTACCACGATGGGCTTTTCGCCGCTGGATGGGTTGGTGATGGGCACCCGTTGCGGCAGTATTGACCCTGGGGTGCTGCTGTATCTGATGGAACGCCACAGCATGGGTGTTAATGAGCTACAGCAGTTGCTTTACTTCCAATCGGGTTTGCTGGGTGTTTCGGGCGTTTCCAACGATATGCGCGCCTTGCTGGACAGCGATGACCCGCATGCCAAACAGGCCATTGCATTGTTCGTCTATCGCATCGGCCGGGAAATTGGCTCGTTGGCGGCCGCGCTCGGAGGCGTGGACGCGCTGGTGTTCACCGGCGGCATAGGTGAACATTCCGCGCCGGTCCGGGCGCAAGTATGCCATCAGGCGGCTTGGTTAGGGCTTGATTTGGATGAAAAGGCCAATCTGGCGGCGGCCACCCGTATTTCTATGCCGGACTCAAAACTCTCGGCATGGGTGGTGCCTACCGATGAAAACCTGATGATTGCCCGGCACACGGTCAAATTAATTTCGTTTGCAGGATAAGTCATGATGCCCACGGCCGCCCGTTATCAGGCTCGTGCCGGTAATCGCCTCCCAGGCGGCGCTACATGGAGCGAGGCAGGGACGAATTTTGCTGTTTATTGCCAAAACACAAGCGGAAACGACCGATAGCACCCAGCCCTTATCGTTGCAGCGTTTTTATCGCGTCATTCCGGCATGACCATAACCTGTTGATAGTGTCTTGATGAAACATGAACAGAACCTAAACCCTTGTGAATAGTTTTAGATAATGAACCGGCTCGTCGTACAATTAGGCTTTTTAACTGGGATTGTAACGATGGCATCTGATGATAATAATAATAATAATAATAATAATAACGAAGCTTGGCAGGACAGGCTCACTCCAGAACAATTTGCCATTTGCCGTCTGAAAGGGACGGAACCCCCATTTTCCGGCCAATATGCCGATTGCCAAACGCCGGGGGTTTATCATTGCGTCTGTTGTGGCGCTGCCTTGTTCAGCTCCGCAACCAAGTATGATTCCGGCTCCGGCTGGCCGAGTTTCTGGGCTTTTATTGCGGCCGGGAATATCACCGAACATATCGACGCCAGCCACGGCATGCGCCGGGTCGAAGTCACTTGCTCGGCCTGCGGCTCCCATTTAGGGCATGTGTTCCGCGATGGGCCAGAACCGACCGGTCTACGTTATTGCATTAATTCGGCAGCCCTAGAATTAAAGCCATTATGAGGGAGGCAAAACAACAAGCCCAAGACTTGCTTGATTTCATCGATGCCAGCCCCAGCCCTTGGCATGTCATCGCCACGATTGAGCAACGGCTGGCAAACTTTGGCTGCGTTAAGCTGGCAGAAACCGAGCCTTGGCAATTGCAAGCAGGCGGGCGCTACTACACGGTACGGGACGGCTCGTCGATAGTCATTTTTGTTTTGGGGGAACGCGCCCTCCCGGAAACGGGGTTTAAAATTATTGGCGCCCATACCGATTCCCCAGGGCTTAGGCTGAAACCGGCTACGGCTGGAATCATGGAAAATTGGTTACGGCTATCCGTGGATATTTATGGCAGTCCCATTTTGGCGACTTTCACTGACCGTGATTTAAGCCTGGCCGGACGCATTAGCCATAACAACGGGCAAGGCGGCGTGGGCACCCGGCTAATCCGGTTTGATGAAGCCTTGCTGAGGTTGCCCAATTTACCCATACACCTTAACCGCAGCGTCAATGACGACGGCCTTAAACTGCAAAAGCACAACGAGCTGCCGTTGCTCTTAGCCAATGTCGCCGAGGAGCAATTGCCGCGGCCTTATTTTACCGAATTGCTGCAACGGGTATCGGGTATCGCGGCGGCAAGTATCCTGTCTTGGGATTTGAACGTCTACGATACTCAAAAAGGGGCGTTTTGGGGCGGCGACCAAGAATTCATCGCCGATAGCCAACTGGATAATTTAGCCTCTTGCCATGCCGCCTTAACGGCATTTCTGGACGCATTAGCCTTGCCATCCGAAGCCACTTGGGTGTGTGCCTTTTTCGACCACGAAGAAGTCGGCAGTGAAAGCCATATCGGTGCGGATGGCAGCTTTTTGCCCGATGTGCTGTCGCGAGTCGCCGCCGCGACCGGAACCGGAAAACAGGAATTTCTGCAAGCGATGGCGCGTAGCTTTTTGGTTAGTGCCGACATGGCCCATGCCTATCAACCTAATTTCCCGTCGGCGTTTGACGACGGCCACAAAGTGACCGTCAACCAGGGACCGGTCATTAAAGTCAATGCCGGCCAACGTTACAGCTCCGAAAGCGTCTCATCCGCCTTGTTTGCCAGTTGGTGCCAACAGGCCAAGGTGCCCTACCAGAGCTATTCCCACCGCTGCGATATGCCCTGTGGCAGTACCATAGGTCCCATCACCTCGGCGAAATTGGGCATACGCTCGGTGGATGTCGGCAATCCCATGTGGGCCATGCATAGCCTAAGAGAAAGCGCGGGGGTATTGGACCATCATTATCTGATCAAGGTGTTGCACACTTTTTTATTAGCAAGTCGGTTAGGCGGGCTACCTAGTTAGCCCGGAGCAGAAACAATAAGCGTGTATTTTTTTCCTTGCCCAAGCAAACAGTCGCCCCCATTTAACGGCTGGCCAGCCCGTATCTGCATGGTTTTCGGCTTAGTTTGCTGGGTATTGCCGCTTCAAGTAGTGGCCGACGATGAGTCGAATGAATACAAAATAAAAGCGGCTTATCTCTACAATTTCACCAAATTTGTCACGTGGCCTCCCGACCCATCCCCAACTTTTAACCTGTGCATCGTAGGCAAGGATCCTTTCGCCCGTTTGATCGACCCTATCCAAAAACGCACGGTGTCAACCCGGCCCATCAAAGTGTACCGGTTGCCAAAAGTGGATAATTCCAGCACCAACCCGCAGGTGTCCTGCCATATCATTTTTTCTTCAGAATCAAGGCCGCCGTTGGTTTCTGCCGAGTCGAGCCTGACTGTCGGTGAACAGGCCAATTTTGCCAAGGCCGGGGGCATGATTGAATTCATTCAGCAAGGCGGCAGGATTAAGTTGTTGGTCAATTTGGCCGCAGTCAAGAAAAGCCAGCTGAAAGTCAGTGCAAAGCTACTTGAAGTCGCCGAAATTTTTTCGGAGAAAACCCCATGAACCTAGGTTTCATACGAAACTTGTCCATTAAAAACAAGCTATTATTTGCCGTTATAGTGCCCGGCGTGATGGCTTTATCGGTTGCCGGGGTGATTTTGTTCGCGCTTGAAATCGGCGAATTCAGGAAAAATGCCGAGGCGGAATTGGTCCGTCTCGCGACCATCATAGGCAACCGCAGCAGCGCCGCCTTAATGTTCCATGACACGGACTTGGCCAAGGAAAACCTAAGCGTCCTGACCCTGCAATCCGCCGTCAAAAATGCCTGCCTCTATGATTCTAAGGGCAGGGTCTTTGCCCAATTGAAACCACCGGAAATGGATCCCGCATGGGCATGTCCTAAGCGGCTGGATTCCCAGAAAAACAGTTTTTTGGGCCATGTCCTAACGGTTGTGAAGGTCATTGAAGACCAGCAAGACCGTGTGGGCGCGGTGTTAATTTTTGCGGATTTCAGTGTCGCCTATTGGCAAAAACTTGAGTTTATCGCCTTGATGTTCTTGGTGTTGACTGCGGTATCCATTATTGCCTTTTTTATTTCGCCGCCCTTAATTCGGCTTATTTCGTCACCCGTGAAACAATTGGTCGATACCGTCAAGATCATTATCAGCACCCGGGATTACGCATTGCGGGCAGTCAAGGTCCATAACGACGAGCTGGGCGTCTTAGTTGACGCCTTCAATGACTTGATCGCCACCGTGCAAGCCCAAAACCAGGCGCTGATCCGGGCGAAAAACCGATATTTGGCTTTGTTTGATGATAATCCCACCATGGTTTTTAACCTCTCCACCACAGGGGAAATCCTGTCGGTAAACAAAACCGGCGCCAAACATCTGGGCTTAAGTGTGGACGCCTTGCAGGAATGCACGATTTTTGACCTCATCCATCCCAACGATGTGCCCCTGGCCAGAAATATGGTTGCAGATTGTTTGGCCAGCCCGCTTGCGGTGCTGAAACAAGAAATGCGGCAAATCTGCTATAACGGGCGCATCATTTGGGCAAGGGCGGCGGCGCGGTTGGCCGAAAACGAATATCAGCAATTAAGCATACTGCTGGTCTGCGAGGATGTCACAGAAACCCATGAACTCAGTGAACAAATCGCCTATCAAGCCAGCCATGACGCCTTGACGGGGCTTGCAAACCGCAGCGCATTCGACCGTACCTTGAAAGAAGCCGTGGCCATGGCGCATGCCGATGAGTCTGAACATGTGTTTTGTTATTTGGATTTGGACCAATTTAAGATTGTCAACGATACCTGCGGGCATTTGGCAGGCGATGAGATGCTCAGGCAAATAGCCGATTTGTTAAAAAAACACATCCGAAGGCACGATTTTATAGCCCGGTTAGGCGGGGATGAATTCGGTATCTTGATGTACGACTGTAATGTCAAAGATGCGGTCTGCGCTTGTGAAAAACTGCGGGATATCTTAAGTGATTTCCGCTTTGCTTGGGAAAACCGGCAATTTGCGGTCGGCGTTAGCATTGGCATTTCGGTTATTAACAATGTCAGCGGCACCGCGGTCAATCTGTTGAAAGAAGCCGACGCCGCTTGTTATGCCGCGAAAGAAAAAGGGCGCAACCGGGTCCATGTGTTCCGCCCAGATGATGAGGATTTGGCGTTAAGGCATGGGGAGATGCAATGGGTCGCGAAAATCCACCAAGGTCTGGAGCAAAATCAATTTTGCTTGTATGCCCAGTTAATCAAACCCATTGCCTTATCTGAAACGGGCTTGCATTTGGAGGTGTTAATCCGTTATCGGGACAATAAAAACGCCATTGTCCCGCCGGGCGCGTTTTTACCAGCGGCGGAACGTTACAACTTGGCCCCGGCGCTGGATCGCTGGGTGATCGGCCAATTGTTCTCGTGGTTAGCCGAGCAGCCAGATTTCCTTAGGCGGGTGTCTTTATGCTCGGTCAATTTGTCGGGTTTGTCATTATCCGACGAAACCATGCTGAATTTTATCGCCCAGCAATTTCAGCATTGGCAAATTCCCAGCGAAAAAATTTGTTTTGAAATAACCGAGACGGCGGTCATCGCCAATTTGTCCCATGCCACCAAATTCATCAATGAATTAAGAAACAAAGGGTGTTCATTTTCCTTGGACGATTTTGGCAGCGGCCTGTCTTCCTTTGCTTATCTTAAGAACTTGCCGGTCGATTTCTTAAAAATCGACGGCTTATTTGTCAAGGACATGCTCGAAGACCCCGTGGACTTGGCAATGGTCAAGTCCATCAATGAGGTAGGGCACATCATGGGCAAAAAAACCATTGCTGAATTCGTTGAAAATAAAGAGACCCTTGTGCTATTGGGTCAGTTGGGCATTGATTATGCCCAAGGGTATTATCTGGGCAAACCAGCGCCGCTAGCCGAGTTTACCCGCCCCATCCCCAAGTGATGCGCTTATGAAAGCCATCTTCATAAAATTCCTGGCTGGTTGCTTCGTGTTCATGCTTTATGGGTTTGCCTATGCCGGTGAAGACGTCGAGGATTTTTTTTCCCTGTCCCCGGCTGAATTGGCCGCCATTCCGGTCACCATCGCCACCGGCACACCCAAACCGGTGTCCCAATCCGCGGGGGTCACCAGCGTGATCACCGCAGAGCAAATCAAGGCGATGGGTGCGACCGAGCTGCACGAGGTCTTAGAAACGGTGCCGGGCTTGCATGTCGGCCTGCAAAGCAGCACTTATGATTACAAATACATCTTCCGGGGCATCAGCAACAAGACCAATTCGCAAGTATTGTTCCTCTTGAACGGAACCCGCATCACGGAGCCGTTCCGCGGTGCCTTGACCACGGGTTTAGAGTTTCCGGTTGAGGCCATTGAGCGGGTGGAGGTCATCCGTGGCCCAGGCTCCGCCCTGTATGGTGCCGACGCCTTCGCCGGGGTCATCAATGTGATCACCAAGAAAGCCAAGGATATTGACGGCACCCAGGTTGGGGTACGGGCGGGTCTGTGGGAAACCGCCAGCACCTGGGCTCAACACGGCTCCCAATGGCGGGGCTTTGATGTCGCCGCCAGCTTGCAGTATCAGCATACCGCCGGTGACCCTGACCGCACCGTGCAAGCCGATACCCAAACAATCTTCGACCGCGCGTTAGGCAGCCAAGCTTCTTTGGCCCCAGGACCATTAAACACCCATTTTGAAACCTTGAACGGCCACCTGAATCTGCAACGCAAACATTGGGATTTGGGGTTTTGGGCATTTAATCTAATGGATGCCGGAACCCGTGCCGGTGCCGCCGGGGCTTTGGATCCAAAAGGGAGGGTCGGTAATGAGGTTTATTTAGGTGACGCCCGTTACTCCACTGAGGATTTACTGGATAACTGGAAATTGTCAGTACATACCAGTTACTTGCACACAAGAGTCCAGGCTCAATTCCAGGCTTTCCCAGATAATGCGGTATTGCCGATTGGTTCCGATGGTAATATTCAAACTGGAGGGGATTTCAAACTTGTCTCTTTTCCTGAAGGCGTTAACGCCAGTTTAGGCCGGGTTCAGAATATTCCATCATTAGATTTAATTGCAAACTATGCCGGTTTTAATAATCACCTGTTACACATCAGCGCCGGATTTCGTTATGAGGGGCTGACGGCTAGTGAACAAAAGAATTTTGGCCCTGGCGTTATAGACGGCAGCAACCCCGTAGTGGAAGGTGACTTGACCGACGTAACCAATACCCCTTATGTTTATTTACCCGACACCCATCGCACGGTCTGGTCAGCGGTTGTGCAAGACGAATGGAATTTTGCCAAGGATTGGCTGCTCACGGCCGGCGTCCGCTACGATGACTATTCCGATTTTGGCGGAACCGTAAACCCTAGGGCCGCCCTGGTTTGGGATGCCAATGACCAGATGACCACCAAGCTGTTGTATGGGCGGGCGTTTAGGGCGCCCAATTTTTCTGAGCAAGGCAATCAACACAACCCGGTATTGATCGGTAACAGAAACCTCAATCCTGAAACCATCAACACCTATGAATGGGCGTTTGACTATCGTCCGACCCACACGGTAAGAACCGCATTTAATATCTATTACTACCAAATCAAAGACTTGATTTTACCTATGCGCGATGCCGGCCAATCAACCAGCACGTTTCAAAATAGCGGTGACCAAGACGGGTACGGGACGGAATTCGAATGGAATTGGCGCTGGCATGAACACTGGAATTTGGCAGGCAACTATGCCTGGCAAAATGCGCTTAATAATGCCACGGATCAGCGCGTGACCGGCGTACCCGAGCACAATCTCTACACCGCGTTAACCTGGTATTTTTTACCGCGGTGGCAGTTGCAACCACAGCTAAACTGGATAGGCGGCCGCACCCGGATTGCAGGTGACCACCGGCCATTGGCCGATTATGGAACGGTGGACTTGACCTTACGCGGCAAAAAACTGTTAGGGCACCTGAATTTTTCAGCTTCCCTACGGAACATTTTTGACGCCAACGCTGAGGATCCCATGGCCATACAGTTACCCGAAAACCTACCGCGGGCCGGAAGAAGCTTTTACTTTGAGGCGTCTGTCAATTTTTAATAGGGATATTGGGAGCCGTTAACCCTGGCCCGATTGACCCACTGGAAAGCATCAAACCGCCGCTGCTGTTGTTTCCCAAAAACGCCCTTCATCGGTAAACATTTCCCAAACTTGCTCATTTTTATCCGCAACGCTATCCAGCATCTCATCCACTTTAATGATGCAAGGAAAGCGGTCACCGTGGTAGTCGGAAACAGGGCCTATCTTGACGGGGTAGACACCAAACATCGCAATAAAACGTAGAAATGCCGGCTCCATAGAGGCGCACCAATAGTGGATATCATGTTCATGACTGGTCTTTATCAAACAGGCAAATAATGCCAACGCGATGTGAGGGAAGGTACGCCGTTCGGTTTGGGTGAACTCATATTCGTTCCAGTCAGAGCCAACGGCATCTAAAGTACCCGACTTATTTCTACGCTTCTTAAACGCTTTCGATACGCAAAAACGGGAAACCTCTGCTAAGCGCCGCCTATCGATAGTTTGAAGCAGCTCTTTTTGATCAATGACACAATGCTGCTCAAGCGGGAACGACGCGGAAGGGTTTCGTTGATCCGGCAAAATTAATCGCGTAGTTGCGGCAAAGCCGTTAGTTTTACGATGCCGGATTAAATAATGGGCAGAATGCGGGTCAAATTCATCATATTCCATCCCATCAGGGAAGATACTAGGATCATAGCCATGAATTTCAAGGCAATAGACCTGGTAACGCAGCTTAAAAACCTCGCTTTTCAATTCCGCCGTGGTGGCCGGCATCATTTCAAAATACTCTTTAAAGGCTTCGTTTATGGTTTTACTGTTTGCATTCATGGGGATTTAAGAAGTAGGTTGCTTGCTTATGACATGAATTTGCAGAAACATCCCATCGCAAAACTGGGCAAGTTAAGGTTGGCGTTGATTTTGCTAAAAACTGAAAACTAAAAACTGAAAACTGAAAACTAAACCCATCCATGAGATTAAGGGCTATCTTAACGTCAAATTAAGCTTATTTTGCACAAAGATTTTCGCTTGGGTGCGGTAAAAAAACTCAAATTTGAGTGTATTTTTCGTTCGAGCGTTTGGACAGTGCGCGTCAAGGCGGCTCGGTGACCGCTTCCTGCGCCCATCGGTTTGGCCTAGGCCGGCAGCGCCCTAACCCTACGAGAAACTCGCCTTATTCTTTTACCCAATCCTCTCTTAACGTGACCGTCCGGTTGAATACCATTTTGGTGTCGGTGCTGTCCTTATCAACGCAGAAATAGCCTGTCCGTTCAAATTGGCGGCAGCTTTCCGGGGCCACCCCGGCCAGGCTGGCTTCAACCCGGCCATGTTCCAGGATGGTCAAGGAATCGAGGTTGAGCGCAGCAAGAAAGTTTTTTTCGTTGTCCGGGTAGGGCAGGCGGAACAAGCGGTCATAAAGGCGGATTTCGGCGGGCAAGGAATTCGATTCGCTAACCCAGTGGATAACGCCTTTTACTTTGCGGCCTTCCGGGTTTTTGCCCAACGTGTTTGGGTCGTGGCTGCAACGCAGTTCTATGATGCGGCCATCGGCATCCTTGACCGCTGCATGGCACTTGATGACATAAGCGCCACGCAGACGGATTTCACCGCCAGGTACAAGACGTTTGTATTTTGGCGGGGGGTTTTCCGCGAAATCATCCTGCTCTATCAGCACTACTCTTGTAAACGGGAGTTTGCGCTTGCCCAATTCCGGACGTTGCGGGTGGTTACTAACTTCCAGCCATTCGGTTTGAGCTTCTGGATAGCTTTCGATGACCACTCGTAGCGGCTGCAAGACGGCCATTGCTCGTAAGGCGTTTTGGTTTAAGTCTTCTCGGATGCAGTTTTCCAAGACTCCCGCTTCAATCCACGCATCTTTTTTGGTGACGCCAATGCGTTCGCAAAAATCACGGATGGCGGCGGCGGGCACTCCGGCGCGGCGCATACCGGCAATGGTTGGCATCCTAGGGTCGTCCCAGCCGCCGACATGTTTTGCGGTGACCAATTGGTTTAGTTTACGCTTGCTGACGATGGTGTATTCCAGTTGCAGGCGGGCAAATTCGATTTGCTGGGGATGGCACGGCGTGTCCAGCTCATGCAGCACCCAGTCGTAAAGCGGTCTGTGGTCTTCAAACTCCAACGTGCAGATCGAGTGGGTAATGCCTTCGATGGCGTCGGACAGGCAATGGGTGTAGTCGTACATCGGGTAGATGCACCATGCATCCCCCGTGCGTTGGTGGTGGACGCGGCGGATGCGGTAAATGGTCGGGTCCCGCATGTTGATGTTCGGTGAGGCCATGTCGATTTTGGCGCGCAAAACATACTGGCCATCGGCAAATTCCCCCGCCCGCATACGCTGGAATAAATCCAAATTTTCTGCAATGCTACGGCTGCGGTCTGGGCTTGGCTTGCCGGGTTCGGTCAAAGTCCCCCGGTTGGCGCGGATTTGTTCCGGGGTGGAACTGTCCACATAAGCCTTGCCGTCTTTGATCAATTGCACGGCGTAATCATAAAGTTGTCCGAAGTAATCGGAGGCGTGGTGTAATTCATGCCACTTAAAACCCAGCCATTCGACATCGCGCATGATGGCTTGCACATACTCATCGCTTTCCTTTTCAGGATTGGTGTCGTCGAAACGCAAGTGACAGCGGCCTTGATACTTGGCCGCCAAACCAAAATTAAGGCAGATGGATTTGGCGTGACCGATATGGAGGTAACCATTGGGTTCAGGCGGAAAACGGGTGGCGACTTTGCCGTTGTTTTTGTTGGCCTTGAGATCGCTGTCGATGATATGGTGGATAAAGTTGGTGGGTACCACAGGATTTTCGTTTGCAGACATAAGCGTTAATTTACGGGAGGATTTTTAAAATGTGGGAATGGTTGGTATTGATCGAAAGTCTACTGGAATCGCCTTATGCCGTAAAGTGACTGGGTTTTGCTAAACTTCCTCAATCTTACAGGACTACCCGAATCATTATTGATGCCAAACTTAATCAACCGCCCCGCCTTATTCCTATTGTTCGCTGCGTTGGGATTGATGGCTCTTCCACACTTCAATTACTTACCCGCCACCGTCATGGCCTTTTTTTATGTGCTTTTGGGTTGGCGGCTGGTCGGCATCTGGAAGCCGACGCTCCTGCCTAACCGGTTAGCGTTATTGCTGTTAATGGTCATCGGCGTCGTTTTGCTTTATGGGTTGCATCAGGGCATTTTTGGCAGGGATGCCGGAACCCGTTTGTTCTTGGTGGCTTTAGGCCTTAAGCTGATGGAACTCAATGGCAAAAGGGATTTTTATTTGGTCACTTTTTTGGCATTTATTGTCGCCGCTTCCCAGTTCTTATACGCACAAAGTGTGTTCATGGGGGGTTATACGTTTGCCGTAAGCTGCTTGCTGTTGGCGACCTTGGTGATGATTAACGGCCAATTTCGATCGCCTTGGCCAGCCATCAAAACAGCCGCTATGTTATTGATGCAAGCGCTGCCCATCGCCATCGCCTTATTTTTGTTGTTTCCGCGCTTTGATCCTCCCCGTTGGGCTTGGTTTAAAGAGTCTCACACGGCTAAATCGGGGCTGGGCGACAGCATGGAGCCGGGTTCAATCAGTGAGCTGGGCTTGTCTTATGAAATTGCTTTCCGGGTGAAATTCGAAGGCCTAATGCCGCCGGCCGGCCAACGCTATTGGCGCGGCCCAGTGTTGGCTTATACCGATGGGAAACGTTGGACTCAAATTGATGGTGACATACTCGCAGGGCCTAGCAGTCGCCCGCAATTTAAGGGTCAAGCCTACCGCTATCATTTGTTGATGGAGCCACAGGCCAAAAATTGGGTTTATGCGCTGGAGTTGCCTAGTGAATTTCCCCAGCAGCTGAGACAGACGGCAGATTATCGTTTGTTGTCAAGGGAAAATCCCCATAAACATGCCGAGTATGAGCTGGTGTCATTCCCCGATTATGTCACTGGCGATATTAGCCAAACGGAAATGAGGCAAAATGTGCAATTACCTTCCGACCGGTCAGAGAAAATTGCAGAATTGGTCAAGGCGTTACACGGTTTTGACGAACCAGCCCAAATTTTTATAGGCAATGTGCTTAGGCATTTTCGCCAGGAAAATTTTTATTACAGTTTGACGCCTCCGTTACTGGGTGAAACCCATCCCCTGGAGACTTTTTTATTCAAAACCCGTTATGGGTTTTGCAGCCATTATGCGGCGGCTTTTGTTTATATGATGCGGGTGGCCGGCATTCCCGCGCGCGTGGTGACGGGCTACCAGGGCGGCAAACTGAATCAAATGGGTGGGTTTTTAGAGATCAGGCAGGCCGATGCCCATGCTTGGGCCGAAGTATGGATGCCCCGGCGCGGATGGGTACGGGTTGACCCTACGGCCGCTATCGCCCCGGAACGGGTCGAGCAACCGATTAACATTGACAACGTGTTGCCGGAAGGCGCGATTAGTTTTAGTCCGGATGGCGATTCGGTTAGAGCCAATTGGTTGGTCAACGCCCGCCAACTTTGGGGTAACGTCGATTATAGTTGGCAACGTTGGGTCATTAATTACAACCACAAAAACCAAGGCGCCTTCCTTTCCGCCTGGGGTATTGGCAATTTAACGGAAATGTTGCAATGGCTTCTGCTCAGCGTCGGGGTGGCGACAGCTTTGGTTGCAGCAGCGATACTTTGGCCAAAACAAAGGCAAAACGATAAGGCGTTGCGGGTTTATCAAACATTCTGCGGAAAGCTCGCCACTTGCGGATTGGTGAGAGGGGGGAGCGAAGGGGAGCGGGATTTCGCCAAACGAGCCGGTTTGCAGCTACATCAAAAATCAGGACAAATTGAGGAAATCACCAAAATCTTTGTGGGATTGCGTTATGGCAGACAGCCAAAAATGGAAGGCTTAAAAAGATTAAGCCAGCTGGTCAATGATTTTACGGTTAAACAAAACTGACGATAGAATTCCATTGGTTTCGCAGAAAAGTTCCAAACCCGTCAGTGCGGCTTATCAATCCGCATACCGGTTGAACAACAGGGTTAGCATGGCAATTTCATCGTCATTGGGCTTGACCCATCCTGCTATGCCTAAGTCTAAGAGGACTTGGCGGCCTTGGCTATCCGAGTTCATATTCAATAAAATTTCAGTTAATTTATCGGCTAGGCCCGCATGCTGGGGTGAGACGCTGAATAGGTGGAAGGCAAAAGCGGTTTCGCTTTGATCAATTTCGCGTAACATTTTTTTAGATAAACCGGACAAGCCACGATAAGTCTCGCTGAGCATGAACAGGATGTCGGCTTGGCCCTTTAATAACGTTTGCAAGGCCTTGATGTCATGACCAGAGAACAAATATTCCATATCTTGTAGTGCCGCCTCATTTTGTTCCAGCAAAAATCTTCCCAACAGATAAACAAAATTGTCCTTGGCCGCGGTCACGACTTTTCCGCCTTGGAACTCGGTGAGTTTTTGTCTTAGGTCATCGGCCCGGACTAATAAGGTCACCTCGTCGGTTTGATCTACAGGCCGCATGATGGGTTGAAAATTATGTTTCAATACCAAACGGGTGGCTTCAAAGGGTTTGCTGAAAACAATGTCCATTTCGTCATCCCTTTTTTTCAGTTGCTCATTAACGGCGCCATGGATTATTTCAAGATGGGACTCACGCCCTAAATGCCGCTGCAAATAGGTGTTGAAAAAATACCAGCCATTCATTTGTTGGCTGCTTTGGGAGCTGATCCATAGGTTGAGTTTTGCTTGTTTTTCTGCTGCTCCATCTGCTGTTAATGGGGGGGCAGGCCTTGTTTCGGGGGCATTGGACAACACGGTCTGGGGCCGCTGGGCCGCAGCAGCCACCGGAGGGCTTGGTTCGCTAAAGTCGTCCGTCAAAAACCGGGTCAATCCGGTCATTTTAAACAACACTTCTACCATACGGTTGACGTTTATGATGCGTACGGCGATGTGTTGCTTTTGCCAATGTTCAAAGAGCTTCAGTAGTTGCGCTAAACCCATTGAATTGACCCGTTGGATTTGGGCAAAATTGATAATGGCCTTGCAGTTAGGCGGCAATGCATAAAGCTTGGCCAGAACGGGTATCGCATTGACGTCAATCATGCCAATGAAATCGAACTGTTGTGCTAGGGCTTCTGTTGATGGTTCGGGTTGTATCGTCAGCAGCGCATCGCTCACCAGCGGAGACGCTTTTATTTGTGCTGTCGTGGCATTATTGACGGCCAGTTGCTCTGTGGCGGGGGCGGGGGCTTTGGCAGTTGCCGGTTGGGCGGTTGTTGAGCCGGTGGACGGTTCAGCTGCGGGCACCGGATTAATGGCGTCATTGGCGAGGGGTTCTGGTGTGGCAGTCTGCTGGGAATCCGTTGCCATAATCAAGAAACGGGTTAACCCTGTCATTTTGAAAAGCACCGTTATCATCCTGTTAACGTTGAATATTTTTATGGCGCAGCTGTGTTTTTGCCAATGTTCGAACAGTTTTAAAAGTTGCGCTAGACCCATGGAATTGATGCGTTCCAATTGGGCAAAATCCAATTCAATATTGGAATGGGCCGGAAGTGAATACAAAGGCTCTAAGATGGGTATGGCATCGACATCAATGGAGCCGATAAACGCAAAAAGCTGTGAATCCTTTTTGTCTGAAGGTTGCGGTTTGATTTGCAACTTGGCATTAGTCATGGTTTACAGCCTCATATAATTCTGTGTGGTAGAGGAATTGATAACTTTTATCGGCCTCCGGATCGAACGGATGGTTTAAGTCTATAAAGACACAAACTTGTGTTTGTTGATGCGGGAACACGCGTAGCTGAAGGTAATCGGATAATCGCCAGATCAGATACAAACCGCCCCCGCCCATGCCTGAAATAAGCCCTGAGCCTTGCACATGCCGGGTCAACCGGTTTAAAAACACATTAGGCGTTAAAGTCCCCCAATTATCCGTTATGGATAAGCCTAACAAACCGTTTTTGATCGATAAATCCAGTCTTAACACTTCACCTGGGTTTAACTCCCTAGGAGTGCCCTTAGCAAACAAAGGCCTGCCTTTACCATCCCGGGGCGCCGCATAAAGGCCGTTTTCGATGATTTCATCGAGCAGGAAAGCAACGGTGTCAAGACGCTCAGGGTTGGCTATGGCGATCTCTTGTAGCCAGGCGTCAATTTCATTAATGATGAACGGCTTGTCGTCGCTGTGGGTAAAATGAAATTCTCGGCGTTGCTCGGGGCTACGCAGGTACATGGCCAAATCATCATGATGCCGGTGCAGGTGCTGGTTCAGCAAATTACCCCAACCTAAGTGTTGGTTGATAGGATGGTCATGCAGCAATATGCGTCGCACCCCTTGGGAGGCTAAGGCCGGGATGATGTCTGAAAATCGGTTTTGCGCTAAGAAAATTAAATCTTGCCGCTTGATATGCGGGGAAATATCCCCTGGATTGGCCCGATAGGAAATCTCATCAATATGGACTTGGCGCAAAATCTCGGCATCATGGGCAATGGACCCCTGCATCATTGAAGTTCCGTAGGTTCTCTCGGTATGCTCGACACAAAAAATGGTCAGGTCATCATGGAACGTATCCCGTCCGATATGGTTGGCCAAATTTGAAATGAGGGTATGGGGCAAATGTTCAACATCATGCTCTGAATGTTTTATCAGTAATTCCTCCAAGCGCTCATAACCAAAACATTCCCCGTGGCTATCTTCCTCCTCGACGATACTATCGGTATAAAGAAAAATCCGGTCACCTAAGTCAATTTCAGTGGCTACCTGCTCATAGTCGGTATGTTCGTTTTTGCCCATCGGCAAGCCGCCTATCTCAAGGACATCCAACTGGCCGAGCATGGCGCGGTAAAGATAGGCGAACTGATGCCCGGCGTTTGCGTATTTTAATTCGCCTGTCTGCGTATCGATGCAGATGGCAAACATGGTCATCAACAGGCTTTGGTGGGCGGTGTTAAAAATAAGGTTGCTAAGCCGAGATAAGATGATAGCGGGTTCTTTTTCTTTTTCAGAAACCAGGAAATTGACCCCCGCTTTCGCCGCACAAACGATGGTGCCTGCCGCAATGCCATGACCGCTGACATCACCCACCAAAATAACCGACCAGCGGCCGTCAATGTGGTAGTAATCATAGAAGTCGCCACCAATTTCGCTGGAAGTGATCATCGCGGAAACCCCGCGTAGGCCGGGTAATTCAATATGGGGGGGGCGCAGTAGATTTTGTTGCAGGGTGGCGGCTTTGGTCACCTCGTCATTTAAACGGGTGCTAATCCGCTGCATGGTTTCGATCAAGTTGCCTTGCGATTGGGACATGCTTAACATCATGTCGGCGACTTTAATCACGCCCTGAATATTTCCTTTGCTGAGTACCGGCAAAGCGTCATACATAATGGCGGGGTCGCGGATCAGAAAATCCACCATAATTTGGTCGATGCGATCCTCCGCATCGGCGACCAATGGTGCAATAAATATTTCAGGGTTGATTTCTAACAAGGTGAATAAGTCTTTGCGTGCATATAACTCTCTGGCAAAGGCTTTGGTCATGAGGTTTAAGTAATTACGGCGGGAGATGATGCCGAAATAATTGTTGTTATGATCCATTATCGGCAATGCCGTTAAATCGGCGTTGGTTTGGAACTGTTCAAGGACTGTAAGTATCAGGGTATCAAGATTGATGGGCTTGACGTCTTGTGTTAGATCGCCTACACAAGGGACTGAGAACCCAGCTGTGGCTGTGGCTGTGGTGCGGATTAAGTTGTCAATCATAAGTGCCCTGATGTTTTTACAAAATTAGCGTAGATACCATAAAACTGCACTAGACTATAGGCGAAAAAAATGACAGATTAATTACAAAAATCTTTTGAAACAGCACGATAAAAAAATTATCTTATATTAATCAATAATATAGCTAATGCTATTAAGAAACAAAATCAACGCTAATTAATTAAATTAAGCCTCGAATCTCTTCGACAATCGTTTAACCTCCTCTCGTAATTCTTTTATTGTTTTTAGTAATTCTGGTAATTTTGCCAAGGCGACTTGCTCTTTATAGGCCGTCTTTTTATCCTTGGCCGGGCTGCCAAAAACCTGGCTCCCTGGCTTAATGTCATTGGCAATGCCCGAGCGGGCCATCACCACCGCGCCTTTGCCAATGGTGACATGGTCGGCGACCCCGGCGCTTCCGGCCAAAATGGCATAATCTTCGATAGTGCAGGAACCTGAAACGCCGACTTGCCCGCACATAATGACATGTTGGCCTACTTGGTTGTTATGGCCAATCTGCACTAAGTTGTCTATTTTGGTGCCTAAACCGATGCGGGTACTGCCCAGTGCGCCCCGGTCTATGCAGGTGTTGGCGCCAATTTCGACATTATCCTCGATTACGACATTGCCAACTTGCGGGACTTTGACATGTTGGTGATTTCTAAATTTATAACCAAAGCCATCGGCGCCGATGATGGCCCCGGAATGGATAATGACGTTGTCGCCAATAATGGTCCCGTCATAAATGACGGCATAGGGGTGAATTTTACAATTCTTGCCAAGAGCCACCTTGTTGCCGACATAAACGCCTGCCAGTATTTGGCAATGTTCGCCGATGTGGCATTGTTCGCCAATCACCGCAAAAGGGCCAATATATGCCGAATTGGCGACCGTTGCGGTCGGGGCTATCGACGCCTGCGGGCTAACGGAAGGGAGGATAGGCTCTTCAGGGTGCAAAATTTGTACGGCTTTGATGAAAGCCATTTCCGGGTCTTTACAGACCAGCAATGCTAAATTTCCGGGCACTTGGCCCAGTTCAAAACCCTCGGCCACAAAACAGGCCGATGCCGCTGAATTTTGGATATGTTTGCTGTATCGGCCGTTTGTTAACTGGGTCACCTGTCCGGATGTTGCCGAAATGATGTCGGCGGCCGAATGGATGGTTTGTGATGGATCCCCACCGTTAATGGTGGCGGCGCATTGTTTGGCAAGCTCTGCTAGAACGATTGGCATAAGTACCTAGGGTTTATAAATGGCAATAGTTTTTAAGGAGTTGTCTTAACTCATTCCTGGCCCATAAGCGTTTTTCGGGTAAAAGACCGGTTTCGATATTTTCAGGGTACATGGAAAAATCATTATTAAACATAGGCTCCGGGCAATCATTAAGGCATTTCCCCAACATATTGTTGGATTCTGAAAATTGATGGTAAAAATTTATGGCTGTCCGTTTTTTTGGATAAAAAGGCGAGCCATGGTACTTCTGGCAAATCTCTTTGACTAATTTTTTCCTAGTCGGCCTATTCAGCGTCACCAGGCCAGCTTGGGTTTGTTTATTCAGGGTCTTAAGCAGCCATTCGGCCTCAAGGGATAAGGCTTGATTGCGGCGTTCCGGAATCGACAAGGCCTCAAATTGGCCAATCCCAGAACTTAAGCAAAAGTCTTCCAGGAGATCGCCGTTTTTCCAATGTTCTTTGGCAAACAATCTGACTTTCACCTGTCGCTGCCCAAATACATTGGACCAGTTATGATAAATACGGAAAAAATCGTAGTAGTACTGGTGCCGGGAAGATGTAAAGGGCGTCGCATCTGCGAAGCCTGCTTTAAGAGCCGTTGAATAACGTGAAAAGGACATCAAATCCTGGCGCCTAAAATAGACCAAGATGGTGATAGAGTGAAAAAATTCCTCAAGCAAAGCCTTGACTCTCTTTATTTGGCCGATGCCATGAAGCCGTGAATGCAGGTGTTCATTGGAGATGATGGCGTATTCTTCAGGGTGCAATGCCAGCTCCTCTTGGAGTTTTTGTGTTAGTCGTTTATTAAAGGCTTCTGGGTTATTCTCGCCATAGGCCAAAGACTTAGGCAGCGATTGCCAGGTTTTGTGGCTGGCATAGGCGGCCAATTTTATATGGTTTTTTTTGCCTAAAGACTCGGGGTATAAAATTCCTTGTTGTTTTAGTTGCGGGCGGTTTAAGGCCAAAAAATCTTGGATTGATGTCGTTCCGGTTTTTTCCGTGCCGATATGTAAGGTGAGTGATTTTTTCTTCATGACCGGCCACGGGTTTCTAGAACGGTAAAAAATGACGTTCAATAACAGGGCCTAATCGGCTTTAGCGGTATTTTTTTTGGACATGCTCAAATAAGGCTAAATCCTCGGCATTTGCCAAAAGCAATTCATGGTAGAGAGCGTCGCCTATTTGCTGGCGAATGTTGTTTAATTTAGAACCAAGCGGCTCAACTAAACTGCGGTTTACGTTTTTTGTCACCACTATCGGCTTGACTAGGGGGAAATAAGGGGACAATAGCCTAGCCAATTTTGCTATGGATTGGTCGTACTGTTCCACAAGCCCAACAAAGGGCAGGCTGTCGATAAATTTTATGGCGGCATCGGCAGGGGCGTGGCTGTCGATGATATGTTTTATCTTAGATAAGTGGAAATTACGGCATTGGCTATATTTTCCAAGCAAAAGCTGGGTTTCGATGTACCCTTTTAAATCGGTTTTCCGAGCCAATAAAGAACCTGTGGTGTCGGCGGCTTGTTTGCGTTCAAAATCATAAGCTGAGGCGATCCGGTCTATCGGGTGACGGAAAAAAATGATCGGAACTATGCGTACGCCGGCAATTTCTGGCGGCGGCGGCAAAGCGGTGTGCGAGGAAAACGCCACCGCTTGTGGTTCCTGTATTAACCATTGTTGGCATTCGCTGGAATTTGTGGGGTATTGGTTACTGGTAAATTCCTTACTGACCCATTGCCTAGGGAAGTTATATTGTAAAAACGCATCAACGGAAGTGCCCGCGTTTTTAAAAAAATGATAGTGGAATATTATGTGTCTCAACATGCTTATCCAATAGCTTTGGCAGGGTGTTTATTTAAATGGCCGGGAATGCTTGGCTACTAACGCTTGGTTTTCGATGGGCGCAAAAATTTCCGCTGTCTCCAATGCCCTCCGCATTAATTTTCGGCCATTCTCAAAGTTATAGTGTTGCTGCGCGAACGCCTTAGCAGCGGTAGACATTTGCTCCCACAGTGTCTGGTTAGTATACAGCTCAGTGACCGCGTCCGCCCATTCTTGGGCAGTTTCGGCGATCAAAGCTTCTGCGCCATGACGTAAAGGGATGCCTTCTGCGGCCATTGCAGTCAGCACCGAGGGTGTGCCGTAAGCCAACGCTTCAATGACTTTTCCTTTTATGCCGGCGCCGGTGAGCAACGGCGCCACAAAAACCCGGCAGCTGTCGTATACATCGGCGACATCTTCAATGTAGCCCTCAATGATCACATCTTGGGTAGCCAATTTTTTTATTTCATCGGGCATATTACTGCCGAAGACTCTAAATTTTGCCTCCGGCAATTGTTTATGCAAAATAGGCATGACTTGGCCGATGAAAAACAGCACGGCCGCTTTGTTGGGCGGATGGCCGAACCCGCCTAAGAACGCAATATCGTTTCGTGTACAGAAGCCCGGGGTTTTGTCGCTGACATCGACGACCCAAGGGCAAGTCATTATTTTTGTGCTATTCAAATTATGGGACAGCACGACCGCATGCTCGATTTCGTTATAGGACAAAGTCACATCCGCTTCACGCATAACACTTAATTCTTCTTCGCGGATGATGCAGGCTTTTTTTAATTGTTCTATGTCTTTTGATTCCAGTGCTTCGCGCAGCTCCCTGAGGAAATGCAAGTCCGCATTGCAGAACAAGACTTTTGCCCTAGGGGCGTATTGCTTGACTAAACTTAAATGATTTTTTGCCACATAGTAGCGGGTGATATAGACCACATCGAATTCATGGCCACGTTTTTCTAAAACGGATTGCATGGTAAAGGCAAAAGGCGCATAGAGGGTTTCAACCCCAAGCCGTTGTAGCAATTCCGTATATTTGCCCAAATAGGCAAAATTATCCGGTACAAAAGTTACCTTAAAGCCTAGGGATTGCAACAGACGGATTTCTTGGATGGCGGCATAACTGCCGGCGTCGATATCAGGGCGCGGGGTTTGATAATCGATCACCAATGCCCGCAACGTAACGCCGCGGTCTTTATTCAAGTCGGCATCCTTGCCTTCCTCGCCGTTGTAACGGCACTGGTGTATCCATTTTTGTTTGAACTTAGGGCGGTTGATTTCTTGATAACGTTTGGTGCCTGAAGCTATGTCGGTGCCGCTGCTAACGCCTTCAAAATGGTAGACCACGGATAACGGGGCAAACACCGTTTTATAACCGGCCGCCCTGACTTTAAACGCCAAATCCGTGTCTTCAAAATACGCAGGGCAATAGTCTTCACTAAACCCGCCGACTTGGTCCCAAACTCGTTTAGCCAACATAATGGCGGCGCCGGACAAATAATCCGCTTGCCGGGTATAGTTGAAGCGTGGGTCGCCTGGGTTGCCGCCACGGCCATAATTCCAGGGGTTGCCGGAACCCCAGACAATGCCTCCGGCTTCTTGCAGACTACCATCCGGGTACAGTAACTTTGAGCCGGCTAATCCAACTTGGTCGAATGCTGCGAAAGTGAACAACAACTCATCTAGCCAATGGACAGTGGGTTCGGTGTCATTATTGAGCATGACAATGTATTCCCCCCGGGCGGAATGGGCGCCACGGTTGCAACTCCGGATGAAGCCTTGGGAGGTTTCATGCCGTAGATAGACGATGCCGGAAACTAATTCTTCGATGCTTACGGTTTCGTCGCTAGAGCCGTCATCCACTAAGATGACTTCAAAACTGGCTTCGTTATAGGCAAACAACAAAGCGGCCATACAATGGTAAGTGACTGCAAATTTGTTGTGCACCGGAACGACGACGCTGACTTTTGGTTGCTCGTGGAAAGGAAATTTCAGCGGCGCATATTTTTTCGTGCGGTCAAAACCGGCGACCAATAATTCGTGTAGTGTGCCCAAATACTTGACCCGTTCCATCATATCGGCCAATTCTTGGTGGTTATTTTGTTTGGCGGCGGCGGCTAAGGCTAACAATGACGCCCGCATGGAATCGTAGCGATAAGCTGCGGCCGGCGAGAGTTTGGCGGGCAGGGGTTTGCCGGCAAATTTCTGTAGCGCATTCCAAGGCGTCAACGTGTAAGGCGTTATTTCAGCCAGCTCCCCCACCCGTTTCCCTGAAAACCTAATTTTCGCCTCAATCCTATGGGGCCGGCCATCCAGGTAGGGTTCTGGCAAAGCGATAGAAAAGGCATGTTGGCCGTTGTCCGCGTTTTCCGCAGAAGCGGTGCCGGCTACCCATTGGTCATCGACATAAATTTCAACGGGCACTTCGGGCCCTGAAACCCAACCCATGACCCGGATCCCCTCCAGCTTAACCAATTCGCCGTCAATGCCAGTTTCATACTGGAACGTTTTGGGTGAACCGTTGACGGCATTGCCGCTGCTGTGTTCGACCAACTCGATTTGATGGGATTGGCCATCGTAGACTTGTTCGGGCAATAAAAATTGGATTGCGGCAAAATTTTCCAGCTCGATTGTCCGCAGATTTTGCCATTGCTGCGGAGATACAAAGGATTTTTCCCATTTCAGCAACGGCTCATTGGCTGCGGGGACTAAAGAAAAAGCAGGGCGGGTAAAAAACAAGAAACTGTCTGTTTCGCCGTCTTTGGCCGGAAACTTTCTCACCACGAGCCTGGCAAAACCGGCATTTTTGGGGACATGGACAATTTCTGAAACGGTTTGGTAATCTTCCAATACGGAACCGCCCTTTTTGCCTTGCACGACATTTTTATCATGCCGATATAACAACTTATAATTTTTGTCATAAAACTCGACTAGATAGGCGCCATGACAACGATGGAGACCAAAACTACCTGTTATGTGATAAAAATCATCCGGTTTAACCGGTAAAAAATCACCTACGACCGGGTCGTGATAGACCAAATCGACGAAACTGTTAAACCCTGCGTTTTGGTAAATATGCAAGGTGTGGCCATTAAACAGAGTCCATTTTTCGCTCATATCCATCCCTAAACTGGCGCCATGCGGCAACATGAGGTCGTAATGCCAATGAGAAACGCCTTGGTCAAAACCGGCGTCAATAATTTGGTTGATGCGGGTTAGTGGCGGCTGTTTTTTGGCGTGTGATGCGTTTAGCGTGCAGGAAAATTTTCCGTCTATAAGCATGTCAAGCCCCTGGTCTTCTTGGAGCAATTTTTTTTCCACGATTACAGCGTTAAAAAATCCATTACACGATAAAAAAAAACTTTTCATTAGGCGGTACCGTCTGGTTTGAAATCTAAAGTTAGATTTGTCAATAAAATTATGGAGTACAAAAACCTTGCGATGTTAACACAACCCCGAGTTTGAATGAATGCTGGCCATTGCTAATGCCACTCCAGTCGTAACGACCGCCCTGTTTATCTTTTAAGGAAGTGCTGCATAAGCCCTCTCTCCTTAACAGCCTACAGGCAGGGCGGTTATTACCGCTAAGCAAAGATAAGACTTGACGTAAAACGTATAAATTGATTAAATGACCGGCTTTAAACGCCTAGGTAGCTCAGTCGGTAGAGCAGAGGACTGAAAATCCTCGTGTCGGCAGTTCGATTCTGCCCCTGGGCACCATCAGCCCATCCTTTAACCCGTGTAACTCGATTTCCTTTAGGTTGTACGGCTGCAAAAATTAAGCCTAGGTAGCTCAGTCGGTAGAGCAGAGGACTGAAAATCCTCGTGTCGGCAGTTCGATTCTGCCCCTGGGCACCAAACGGCCCCCCCCAAAGCGCGGCCCATTCCCTGGCCAATAAACCCATAGTGTTTTATGTTTGTCTTGCATAGTTCCAACAAGACTGAAAACTTGGTCGCCCATTTGGTCGCCATTATCCGCACAGACCCATTGGCCTCGCCTTTGGCCCAAGAAGTCCTGTTGATCCAAAGCCAAGGCATGGAACGTTGGTTGTCACAACAATTGGCTAGCCAATTGGGGGTTTGGTGCAATTATCAATTCCTTTTTCCGCATAAGTTTTTTAGTGCATTGGCCCATCGAATAGGCTTGTCCCTAGATGATGCCGCCTTCGAGCGGGATAAGTTGGCTTGGCTTTTGGAAGGGCTGCTGCGGAAACTGGGCAATGCCGATGAATTCAAGCTCCTAGGCGATTACTTGCAAGGCGGCGACCCGGCCTTGAAACGCTATCAACTGGCGCAACAACTGGCGCAATTATTCGACCAATATCAAATCATGCGTCCTGATATGCTGACCCTCTGGGAACAGGGGCAACTGCTGTATGACACGGACACCGAAACCTGGCAGAAAACTTTGTGGTGTGCGATTACCCAGGCCACCGGACAACCCCATCGCGGGCAATTGTGGCAGGCGGTGATCAACAAATTAAACACCGCAGAGACGGGGGAATTAAGCGGCCGACTACCTGAGCGGATCAGTGTGTTTGGCATCAACACCATGCCGCCTTTGTTCATAGCCTATCTGCAAGGGTTAGCTAGGCATTGCCAAGTGCATTTTTTCTTACTGAACCCCGCACAGGTTTTTTGGGCTGACCTTATGGACAAGCGCTCACCCATTAACAGTGAAGCCGACCCTGAAAGCCATCCGCTGCTGGCTTCCCTAGGCCAGCAGGGCAGAGGGTTCCGGGCCTTGTTGCTGGATAAGGTTCAATTTGAACTGGAATTTGACAGTTTTGAAGCTAACGAAGGCAGCGGTACTTTGCAACGCTTGCAAGATGATATCCTCAATAATCAATGGGGGTCGGGGCGGTTAACCCATGACCATTCCATCAGTATTCACGCCTGCCATTCCCCATTGCGGGAAGTGGAAGTGCTGAAAGATTTGCTGTTGCAGGCCTTAGCCGAGGATGCGGCCTTAGAATGGCGCGACATGGTGGTGATGGCGCCTGATATCCAAGTCTACGAACCCTTCATCAGCGCCGTGTTTGACGACATCCCGCATGCCATGGCCGACCGTAGCCTGCGCTTGGAGAATAAGCTCGTCGATATTTTTGTCCAGTTTTTGAACTTAAGCCAGAGCCGTTTCGGCTGGCGCGAAGTCCTGGATTTGTTGGGCCAACCCGCCGTTTTTGCCAGCTTTGGCTTGTCCGAGACCGACCTTGAGCAAATCAATTATTGGTTGCAGGAGACCCGGGGGCGTTGGGGCAGGTCGGCCGCCCACAAACGGGAATTAGGGTTGCCCGAATGCCAGGGGAACACCTGGCAAGCCAGCTTAGACCGGTTGTTAATGGGCTATGCGGTCGGCAATGACGATGACTTTGTCGATGGCGTGTTACCGTACCTAAACATTGAAGGGCTATCGGCATCGGCTTTAGGCGCGTTGGACGGCTTTATGCAATGGCTGTTTGCGTCTGCCGAAGAATTGAAAACCCCTGGTACACGGCAAGCATGGTCGGAAAGGTTACTAAGATATGCCGAAAAATTATTTTCCGCGGTGGACATGGACGCACGCCTAGGTCTTCATGAAATCCTCATGGAATTATCGGACGACCTGGCCGGAACTACGGATGCTGACGGGATAAAATGGGTTAACGAGGCGCACATCGAACGGGTTGTCATCATCAGTTGGTTGCATGGCAAACTGGACGAACGCAAATCCAGCCATGGTTTTTTACGCGGGCAATTGACATTCTGCGCCATGTTGCCCATGCGCTCCATACCCTTCAAGATAATCGCGTTGATGGGGTTGAACGAAGGCGAGTTTCCAAGAGTAGACAGGCCTGTCACGTTTGATTTATTGACCCGGCACTACCGCCCCGGCGACCGTTCGCTCCGGGCCGATGACCGATACCAATTTTTGGAAATTTTGCTAGCCGCCCGGCGGCGATTGATCATCACCTACATGGGTCAGTCCATTAGCGGCAATAACATAAACCCTCCTGCCGTGGTCGTCAGCGAAGTGCTGGATGTCTTGAAAAACCATTACCAACTGGAAAATATCGTCACTTACCATCCGCTACACGCCTTCAGCCCGAAAAATTTTTCTGGCGGCAAGGCCTTGTTCAGTTACTCGACCGCCAATCTGGCCATTGCCAAAAGCTTATTGCAGAAACGGCAAGCGGATGATTTGCCCGCCATTTGGTGGCAAGGATGCACGCAACAAAAACCAGGCGTTATCATTGAACTGAGCGATCTATTGGCGTTTTACCGGAATCCGCAACGGCATTTTTTCGAACGCCAACTAGGCCTGCGCTTTCAGGGCGTTGCCGCCATCGCCGAGGAGCGCGAACCCTTCCAGCCTGAATTTTTTGACGCTTACGAAATCCGGCATCAATGGGTTGGCAAGCGGTTAGCCGGGCAACGGTTTTCCTTGGAAAAACTTCAAGCCCAAGGCCAATGGCCTTTAGGCCCGCTAGGGGAGTTGGAATACGCCAAAAACCAACCCTCGATAGAAGCATTCGTCAATTTAATTAACGAGATAAACTTGGGTGTGGCACTGCCTGAGGTAGCCATTGACCTTAATCTAGGCCGGTTCCGACTGGTCGGCAAACTCGGGGGCTGGCACCAGCGGGGCGCGCTGTTCTACCGTTTCAACCCGCTTAAAGGCAAAGACTTTATCCATGCTTGGTTACATCACTTAATCGGCAATCAAATTCAAGCCCAAACAACATGGCTGCTGGCTAATGATGCGACCATAGAATTTAAACCGGAACATTGCCCACTCGGCGATTTGACGGCTTGGTTGGATATTTATGCTCAAGGGCAAACCAGGCCGGATGCGTTTTTCGTGGAAGCGGCATTGGCGTATGTCAAAACCAAAGGTGATGGTACAGCGCCATTGGCGAAAGCGAACCAATTTTTGGCGGCTGCTTTAGAAAAACCATACGAGGCCGCCCTTAGGCAATGGTATGGGCAAAAAAGTCGGCAAATGCCGGTCGGTTTGCCGGAGGTATTGGGGGAAAACTTTGCTCGGCAATGCGATACATTGTTGCGTCCGATTTGGCAGGCAACCCATGGCTCAGCCGGTTAACGGAAATTGGGGCGAAACATGTTAGTATCAACGGAAAACATCAACGAAGGTGAGCAATTATGAGAGCAAACATTGGGCTAATTGGGTTGGCGGTCATGGGCCAAAATCTGGCCCTGAATATGGATGACCACGGTTTTCGGGTGGCGGTGCATAACCGCACCATCAAAACTGTCGATGAATTCTTGGCGGGTCCTGCGGAAAACACACACATCATCGGCTGCCATACCCTAGAGGAATTGGTCGATGCCTTAGACTCGCCTAGAGTGGTGATGTTGATGGTTAAGGCGGGTGAAGTGGTTGACCAATACATCGGGAAGTTAGCGCCATTGTTGGCACCTAGCGATATTATCATCGACGGCGGCAATTCCCTGTTTACCGACACGAACCGCCGCACCCAATACCTTAAGGGGCTTGGCATCCATTTTATTGGCGCCGGCGTTTCGGGGGGAGAAGAAGGCGCCCGGCATGGGCCTGCGATGATGCCTGGCGGCAACCCCGAGGCATGGCCAACCGTGAAAGAGATATTTCAGGCCATCAGCGCCCAGGTCGACGGCCAGCCTTGTTGCGAATGGGTGGGGGAAAATGGGGCGGGGCACTATGTAAAAATGGTGCATAACGGCATTGAATACGGCGATATGCAGTTGATTTGCGAAGCCTATCACCTGTTGTCGGAAGGTTTGGGGCTGACCGCAGATGAACTGCACGGCATTTTCAGCGGTTGGAACCAAAGCCGCTTAAGCTCCTATTTGATAGAAATCACCGCCGACATCTTTGCCTTTAAAGACACAGACGGCCAACCGTTGGTTGAAAAAATCCTGGATACCGCCGGCCAAAAAGGTACCGGCAAATGGACTGGCATCAACGCATTGGATTTAGGCATCCCGTTAACCTTGATTGGCGAATCGGTGTTTGCCCGCTGCCTGTCGGCGCAAAAAGAGGAGCGCCTGACTGCGGCAAACACGCTGCCGACCCGGCCTGGCACGGCTTTCACAGGTGACAAACAAGCCATGGTCGCAGCCATCGGCGACGCCTTGTACGCGGCAAAAATCATTTCTTATGCCCAAGGTTTTAGGCTGATGCGGGAAGCATCCTGCGAATACGGGTTTGCCTTGAATTACGGCGAGATCGCCCTGATGTGGCGTGGCGGCTGCATCATCCGCAGCCAATTTTTAAATGACATCAAACACGCTTATGACCAAGACCCTGGGCTTGAAAACTTGTTGTTAGCGGACTTTTTTGTCAACGCCATCCACCAGGCCGATGCCGGTTGGCGCAAGGCCGTCATGATGGGCATTGAGTTAGGCATTCCAACCCCGGCCTTTTCCTCGGCATTGGCCTATTACGACGGTTACCGCTGCGCCCGTTTACCCGCCAACTTGTTGCAAGCGCAACGCGATTATTTTGGCGCCCATAGTTACGAACGGGTAGACCAACCTAGAGGCCAATTCTTCCATACCGACTGGACTGGACATGGCGGCAAAACCGCCTCTTCCACCTATAGCGTTTAAAAGGGCGGGGCCATAGGTCCTGTGTGTTGATCAATACCACCAGCCAATCTTATGCAAGCAGAACCCTGCACCTATGTTATCTTCGGGGCCACCGGGAACCTGTCCCGTATCAAGCTCATGCCGGCCTTGTACCATCTGGACGTGGCCGGAAAATTGCCTGAAGGCACCCGCATCCTGGCCATAGGCCGCAGGCCTTGGGACCAACAAAAATGGCGCTCGGAAGTCCGCGACATGGTAGTGGCCAAGGCCAATGATGATTTTGACGAAACCGTGTACCTGCGTTTTTGTGACCGCCTCCATTACCATCAAGGCGACCTAAGCCAAGCCGAATGCTACAGCGCACTGGCCGCCACCCTCGAAAAAACCGAGCAGTTTTCCCGCAACATGGCCTTTTACCTGTCCATTAGCCCAGCGGATTTTGGCACGGTCATCAGCAACTTAAGCGAAAACGAATTGCTTAGCGAAGAATACGGCTGGCGGCGGGTAATTATCGAAAAACCGTTCGGTTATGATTTGGACAGCGCCCAAGCCTTGCAAAAACGCATCAGCCACTATCTGACCGAGGAACAGATTTACCGCATCGACCATTACTTGGGCAAGGGTATGGTGCAAAACGTGCTGGTGTTCCGTTTTGCCAATGTCATGTTGGAACCGTTATGGAACCGCAATTATATCGACCACGTCCAGATCACCCATTCCGAAAGCATAGGCATTGACACCCGGGGCGATTACTACAACAGCGCCGGCGCCATGCGCGACATGTTGCAAAGCCATTTGTTGCAAATGCTCACATTAGTCGCGATGGAGCCGCCGGTATCAATGGCAGCGGAATCGTTACGCGATGAAAAAGTCAAGGTTTTAAAATCCATCCGCCCCATCCCCAAAGAAGCGGTGCATGCCCATGCTTTCCGCGGCCAATATGGCAAAGGCCAGGTCAATGGCGAACGGGTGGTAGGCTATCTGGAAGAAGCTTACATCCCTACGAACAGCACGACCGAGACCTATGCCTCGATGAAGCTGTATATCGACAACTGGCGTTGGCGTGGCGTACCGTTTTATTTGCGCACGGGCAAACGGATGGCAAAGGCGCAATCGAGCATTTCAATTTGTTTCCGGCATCCGCCGTTGCAGTTTTTTCGCGACACTCAAGTCCATTGCATGACCCAAAATTGGGTGTTGCTGGGAATCCAACCGGATGAGTGCATCCGCGTGGAAATGACCGTCAAAGAACCCGGCCTGGAAATGCGTACCCGCACCAGCAGCTTGGACGCCAGTTTCCGCAACCAGAACGAAAAGAACATCGACGCCTACGAAGACCTGTTGCTGGATGTCTTGAAAGGCGATCGATCGTTATTTTTGCGTTTTGACGAAGTGGAATACGCTTGGCGGATTATTGATCCCATCCTGCAAACCTGGGCGATTGAACGCGATTACATCGCCATTTATCCGGCCGGATCATGGGGTCCGGAAGACAACCGGTTATTCGATAAAGAAAGCCAAACCTGGCGCAGTTCCTTAACTCCGGAGTGTAAGTAAATGCCACAAAACAGCCAATGGCACCGCTTTGAGACCGGCGACCAAGTCGCCGAAGCCGTTTGTAAAAGAATTCTGGCCGCCGCCCAACAGGCCATCGCCGCACGGGGACGATTTAAACTGGTTCTGGCCGGCGGCACCACGCCAGAAAAAGTCTACCGGCTGTTGGCCGCAAGCGTTGCGGACTGGGACGCTTGGTTTATTTATTATGGTGACGAACGTTGTTTGCCGGTGGACCACCCCGACCGCAACAACTGGCTGGCCAACCAAGCCTTTTTGCAGGCCGTCAGCATACCCGCTAACCAAATTTTTCCTATTCCAGCAGAGTTAGGGCCGGAGCAGGGCGCAGTAGCTTATAGGGGAATTGTCGAACCAGCCCTGCCGTTTGACATGGTGTTGCTAGGAATGGGGGAAGATGGCCATACCGCCAGTTTATTTCCAGGCCATATCCACCATGAAGACGAACTCACACACGCCGTCCACGATTCGCCGAAACCCCCCCCGGAGCGGGTGTCGGTCAGCGCTAAAGCGTTGGGCCAAACCCATGAATTGATTTTTTTAGTCACCGGCAGCAATAAACAGGAAGCCGTAACAGCCTGGCGGTCAGGCGTTAAATTGCCCGTCGCAACTATCATGCCGCCAGTTGCCGATATTTACCTAGATGCAGCGGCTTTTACAGAGTGACCAAACAGTCAGGCAAACGCTAAGCCGCAGATTATGTACTGCCGTAAGCAATTTTGCCTCATGCAACAGGCGGCGCGTCGCTTTGACTGGCTTGTTGGGTTTTTGTCATTACGGCGATAAAAACTCATCAAATAGCCGCGCTCAATTTTGATGATTTTTATTGCCCCTATCATTGATGCCGCTAAACGCCGATTTCCTGATCGGTCAAATAACAGCCAGGGTCTTCAGCCCAGAAATTACCCGATGTTTGCGC
>DBNZ01000001.1:9679-10831 GCA_002299495.1 Methylococcaceae bacterium UBA659 | reverse complement strand
TCCAGCGGCCTAGGCGTTTGTTTTAAACCAGCCATTAATGGGTCAGAAATGTCCACCCATATTTTTGAAAATGGCCGGTCTTTGACATTGCCTAGTGAGTAATGCCACCAAAATGTGTCGGGGTGGACGTTGCCTAAGTTGTCGATATTGGCGACGTTGACGCCGGAGGCGTTGCCGCCCCATTGTGTCAGTTTGGCTTGGATATGGGCGGCTTGGACGGGGAAACGCCGAGCCACCCAGTGCAGGAAATACACCGCATCGGCATCGTTGTTGCCGGTGACAAATTCGCGTTCCTTGCCTTCTTTTAACCAGCGGTAGCACGCCTCGAACAGTAAATCCATCGCCTCGCGCGTCATTTGGAAATGGGCGTCGTCGCCGCGGTTTTTGTTGCCGCGGCCGCCGTAGTTCAAATGCGACAGGTAAAATTTGTCCAGCCCCAAATCGTCCATCAGTTGCAGCAGGGCAGGGAAGTCCTGGTAGTTGTCCTGCGTCAGCGTAAAGCGGACGCCCACTTTAATGCCTTTGTCCAAACACAAACGGATGCCGCGCATCGCCGCATCGAACGCACCTTGTTGCCGCCGGAACTGATCGTGTGTGTGTTCGATGCCGTCCAGGCTGACACCGATGTATTGGTATTGCATGTCGGATATCTGGTCGATGTTGTTTTCCGAGATTTTGGTGCCGTTGCTGGATAGGGCGAGATAAAAACCCATGTTTTTGGCACGGCGGGAAATGGCGAAAATATCCGGGTGCAACAAGGGTTCGCCGCCGGACAAAATCAGTGCCGGGACTTTGAACGCTTTCAAGTCGTCCATTACCGCGTAGATTTGCGGCGTGGTCAATTCGCCGGGGAAGTCAATATCGGCCGATGTGGTGTAGCAATGCTTGCAGGTGAGGTTACAGCGGCGGATCAGGTTCCAGATCACCACCGGCGCCGGCGGCTTGTGCGCCGGTTTTAGCGGTGTCGGGGCGATCAGTTCGCGCATGTAGTGGGTGAGTCGGAACATGTTTTAGAGTCTGGCGGTTAACAGAATGGGTTGCAGCACGGGATTTGCTGATGAATACTCCACAACGGGCTATCTCTGCGGTGACTTACATGGAATATGTGCCGTTTTGCCGCAACAAACGGGAACGGGCTATTTTTGAGTCCAT
>DBNZ01000001.1:1557-9346 GCA_002299495.1 Methylococcaceae bacterium UBA659 | reverse complement strand
ATTAGCCGCTACGGAACCCCGTTTTCTTCAATATCTTGGTGCTGTACAGCACATCGCAGCCGCGATTATTTTCAGCCAGCACCTCGGCAATCCGCCGGATTTGTGCATCCGCTTCGGCCTGGGTTTTAGCATGCACCATGGCAAACAAGTTGTAGGGCCATTCCGGCAAATGCCGCGGCCTACGGTAGCAATGGCTGACAAAAGGCAGTTGCCCGACTTTAAACCCCAATGCATCAATAGGTTCGTCTGCCACGTCCCACACCGTCATGCCGTTAAAACGGTAGCCTAAGCGGTAATGGTTGGGTACTGCGGCGATGCGGCGGATAATGCCGTTTTTCTGCATGGCGGCAAGGCGTTGCATGACTTCATCCTTGCCGATGCCCAGTTGTTCGGCCAGCACTTGGTAAGGTTCCGATACCAGCGGCAAACCGGCTTGAGTGGCGTGCATAATGCGGCGGTCGGTGTCGTCCATATCAGGCTTCTAATTGCAAGTTGACGAAATATTCTTTCAGCTTGGGCAGGTTGTAAACTTTCAAACCGGTTCGGTCTGCTATCGCTTGCAGTGCCTTATCCAGTTGTCCTTGGGTTTCGGTAGCCAGCACAAACCAAATGTTGAAGGCGTGATCGCGGGCATAATTGTGGGCCACTTCGGGGCAGGCGTTGATCATTTCGGCGATTTCATCAAAGCGTGCAGCGGGGGCTTTGACTGCCGCTAGGGTTATCGCGCCACCGGTTTGTTCGGCGTTATAAAGTGGCCCGAAACGGGTCAAGGTGCCGTTCGCCAATAAGGCTTGCAGACGCGCCAATAACTCGCTTTCGCTGATGCCTAAAGATTGCGCGACTTGCCAGTAAGGCGCATCGCAAATCGGGAAGCCTGTTTGCAAGGAATTTATGATGTTGCGGTCTATGTCATCCATGGGCGGCCTCTTGGGGAATTTTGGCTGGGTAAACCGCCCCCTGTTGTTTGAAGCAACGCCGGCTGAACAATATTTGCTTGTCGAAGCTATCCAGTCCGCAGTCCGATTCTAGCCCCGCCAATTGCGCCAGAACGGTGGCCCGGTCTTTACCGTGGATCATACCGTACAGGTTATAAGGCCATTGCGGTCGCCGTGGGCGCTGATAACAGAGGGTAACAAACGGAAAGCCGCTGATTGCAATGCCTAGTTTTTTCACTTGTCCGTCAGGAATATCCCAGACGATCATGGCGTTGGCATGGTAGCCCAGTTGGCGGTGTTTGACGATGACGCCCAAACGCTTGATGAGTCCATGTTGTTGCAATAGCGACAAACGCGCTATGACTTCCGATTCGGTCATCGCCAAATTCAGGCCGATTTGAGCATAAGGCCGCGGGCATAACGGCAGCCCTTTCGCTACCAGGCCAAGCAATTGCCAATCTAAATCCTCAAACATGTCGCCAGTCCAGCTTAAAACCCAGGTCTATGAAAAAATCATCGAGCAACGGCAATTGCAATACCGCAAGGCCAGTATGCCGTTCAATTTCGGCGATGACGGTTTGCAATTGTTCGGTATTTTGGGCGACGGCGACGAACCATAGGTTAAGGCGATGCTCGCGTTCGTAGTTGTGGTTTATTTCTGGAAAGCGGTTGATAAATTGGGCGACGGTGGTCAGTTCCGTTTCCGGCACCGCCATCGCCGCTAACATACTGGCTCCGATTTGGTTGGGCGGAATCACCGCGCCAATGCGGCTGATGAATTTCCGGCCTTGCAATTCCGATAATGCGCCGATGACTTCGGCTTCGGTGACGCCCAAACGTTCGGCAATGTCTTGGTAAGGTGTCGGCGACAGGGGGAAATCACGTTGAAAATCGTTTAACAAGTGTTTATGCAAATCCGTGAGCATCATCAAAATCCGATTTTATGTGCCCGTGAGCTGAAAAAAATCCCGTTCGGGTGTTTCGCTGGCAAGCGCGGCGCTGCTTCTTGCAAGGTCGCGGTGTCATAAATTACCACTTGATGGTCATCGCGCAACGCCACCCAAACCTGTTCGCCGCGTGGCGTAAATTCCATGTGCAAGGCGGCCTTGCCGGGGTTCAGTGTTTGCTTGACGACCAGCTCCTTAGCGTCGATCACTTGTAAGCGGCCGTTGTTAGGCAGGGCAAAATTGACCCAAATTTGCCGGGCATCGGGCCGTGCCATGACGAACACCGGCTGGCCGATGACGGGAATGGTTTTATGCAGGGTCCAATCGCGTTGGTTGATGACCAACACCTCATGCTTGCCAATTGCCGGGGCGAACAGCCAATCGCCGGCCATCGCCCACCCTTCAAGGTGCGGCATTTTGTAGACCGGCAGTTTGTCGTCGTTTTTGCCATAGTCTAGGAGGATGCGCTGGACGCCTTTCGCGGTGTCCCACAAGTCCAACAATGCCAAACCGCTTTCGCCGAACAGCCCGGCGATGTAGTGGCGGCCATCCCGGGAAATCAGCGCATCGTAAGGCTGTTTGCCTATATTTTTGAATTTTTCGATGGTGGGTTTGTGCGGGTCATGCAAATCAGCCAGCCAAATCTCACCGGCGTCGAACAGGCTGAAGACAAACTTTTGCCCAGGCGCGTCGACCAGACCGACCACTTTCGAGCGTTTGCCGGGTGCGTATTCGGCGGGGATGTCGGCGACTAAAGCTAAGGTGTCTGCGGCAAACACTTTCACGCCGCCGGGTTCGTAATTGGAGACGGCAACCAGTTTGCCGTCCTGTGAAATCGCCCCGCCGATGCTGTTGCCAGCCTGTACGATGCGCTGGTCCAGCTTGTCCAGCAATAGGTCGATTTTGTTCAAACCGCCGTCGCGCCCGAACACATAAGCATAACGCTGGTCGCGCGAGAACACGACGGAGGCATGGGATAAATCGCCTAAACCTTTTATTTCAGCCAGTTGCCTGTGTTCCGTGGTGTTAATAATCAAGGCCGCGCCGTCTTCGCGTTCGATAATTAAGCCTAAATCGCCCGTGGCGCGGGGTTCGGCTTGGGTTAGGGTGATTGACAGGGCGATTAAGAGTAGGAAATAAACGGTTTTCATTATTTTATCGACTGGAAGCCATCTGACGGCCTGTTCATTTGTTGATGCCATGTTAAACCCTACCCTGCCAGATAGCAGGGTTTCTTCTTATGCCCATCGGGTACACCCCAGCCTACCGATTCCGCAAAACCCCAACCAACCAAACCACTTCATCCCGATTCATAAACGGTTTCCAAGGCGGCATTGCCGTGCCTTTGCGGCCTGCCAAGATGGTGGTCACCAACAACTCATCCGATTTTCCCGCCAAAGCTTCAGGTAACAGCGATGGCCCCATGCCGCCTTTTAGGGTTAGGCCGTGGCAGGCTCCGCAATCGTTTTTAAGCAGGTTGCGGAGTTCGGTTTGCCTTGCTGGAGGGGGTTCTGTTGCCCAAACGCTGGGTATGGGCAAGCAGAGCAGCAAAAAAAGCTGGAGTCCAAAAACAAGTTTTTGAACTCTTTGCAAATGCCGCATCAGGGTTTCAATTTGGCGTAGTAAGCCGCGACATTGGCTATATCGTCATCCGTCAATGAACCTGCAATCGCATTCATAATATCGGATTTGCGGGTTTTGTCGCGATATTGTTTAAGGGCGGTTTGCAGGTAGCCGGCATCGCGTCCTGCCAATGGCGGAAACGGCGCGTCTGCAGACGGCGATTTAACGCCGTGGCATTGCGAACACACTGCCGCTGCCCGCGCTTGTCCGGCGTAGATACTGGTGGTGGCGTGGGCGGTGTGTGCCGCTAATGCCAATGTCAGCCCACATGAAAATAAAGCTATCCGATTAATACAGGACAACTTAAGGTAAAGCCGTTCGTGGTGATTTTTTCGAACCATGAACGGCTTAACCGGCCACCCTTTGACAAGCTCAGGGCGAATGCTTAAGCCTTGTTTATGGCCAAAATGAGTTAGCAGCCAGTGGTTCATTTTTTTGCTCCTGGCAAACCATCGTCACGCGCAGCCAAAGCATCAGGCGACAAGCCGCGTGTCATGTATCTGACCCGGCCATAAGCGAAGATGCCGGCGGGGCTTTCCATGCTTATGCTGGCGACTTTTTGCAAGCGGGTGGCATCGTAAACGACCACTTCATCGCCATTGTATCCGGCGCTGACGTACAGGAACTTGCCGTCGGAACTGTATTCTGGGAAGTAGGCGTGGCCGCCGACATCCAGGGTTTTGACGACTTCCAAAGTGTTTTTGTCGATCAGTTGGATAGTGCGGGCGCGTCTGTCCTTGCTGATGATGTCCACCGCCACATAAGGCGCGTTGGCGTGCGCGGCCGGCGATTCGGTGCCGCCGGAGACAGGGATTTGCTTGACCACTTCCATGGTGTCCAAATCCCAGACGCTGACCACGGTTTTATCGCAGTCGCCAAAGTTGGTACCAAACCCTAAAGTGCGGCCATTGACGACCACGGCTGAGCCGCCACCGACATGCGGTACGCAGCCGGCTTCGAGTTTTTTGATGAGTTTGCGTTCTTTCAGGTCGATCGCCGCGACGATGCTGTCGTCGTAAGAGGCGACCATCAACTTACGTCCGCCGTGGGTCAAGAAGGCATCGTGCAAATGGCGGCCGACATCGGTGATACGGGTGACCGGAAAATCATCTTTCAAATCGACCACCCAGACTTGCCCGGCATTTTCCAAGGCGATGGCGAAGATATCGGCAAACGGTGTGCCGATGATCATGCCGGAATCGGAGGACACATGTTTGCCGTCGGGGTCTATGCCTTCCAGTTCAAAGGTTTTCAGAGGCTCCAAGGTATCGGCGTTGAGGATGACCGCGTTGTGCGGCACGAACGACCCCGCCATGAGGTATTTGCCGTCCCTAGATACGCCCATACCGGGTCCGTTCCAGCCGGTTTTGATGCTACGCACGGCTTGCATGGAGTACAAATCGACCTTGAAAATTTCGGCGGTGTCGGTTTTGACGTAGGCCCAGCGCGGATTGGCCGGGTTGTAGTCGATGATGTGGGCGGCGGTGCCGGTGGGGATTTCGCCGATTTTTTGGTGGGTCTTGCTATTAATGAAGATCGCGCGTGAACCTTCGCCGCGTCCGTATTTGCCGCGTGCGGCGACGCCGATGATATCGTCCATATTGTCGATGGCGTAAGAAGGTTTAGTCGGCAGTTTGGTTTCGTCACTGACATAAACTTTCAGCGACGCTTTCATGTCGTCTATCGTAAACGGCGGATTGGGCAATTTAGGCGTGGCTTGCAGGTGCTTGACTAAGCCGCGGATTTGGTCGTCGGTCAATTTGCCGTAGAACGGCGGCATCAAGGTGTCGAAGCTACCCGCCATGACGATGGTGCGTAGTGCCGTCGGGCTGCGGCCTTTTAACGTGTCTGCGTTTAGCGCGGGGGCGAGATAACCGCCGTGGTCGGAACCGTGGCAACTGGCGCAGTTGTTTTGGTAAAGCAGGTGCATGGCGTGGTCTTGGTCGGCTGCGTGTAGGCTAGCTGACCAGGCTAAGGCAGCGAGAATGGCGGTGGTGAGTGGTTTTGTTATTTTTTTCATGATAGACACCTGATTCTTATATTGACTCAATACTAATTAATTTTTTTGCAAAGCTCAAGTTGTTTGTCGTTGGCCGGGGTGCATTTCCCAGCTTAACCTTATAAAACTGGATTGGGGCTTTCAAAAGCCTTGGCAGGCCTAGTAACCTTTGGATGGTCTTGGTAATAGCGGGCTTTCCCTAAGCCCATAAAAAGCAGCAAGAAAAATAAAAATGTCAAACGCGGGGCATCAAACGGGCTATCGACCAATCCTACAATAAAAAAACCGCTTAAAGCGGACAACAGCACCGCTGCAAATGGATTGTTGTCAAGGTTTCTCGCTAACTGGAAAAACGTCGCCAGCACTAACCAGGCGAGACTAATAAGTCCTAGCCAGCCGGTGCTAAACAAAACGTCGACCCAGAGATTAAAAATATGCCACGGGTTATGTTTTTCGGTGGCAAAAAACCAATGATCCGTGGCGTGGCTAAAGCCACCATTTCTGATTAGGTTTTTTCCTTCGTTGTCCAGCAATTGGATGTTGTCTACGTCTATGATTTTACCGTCCGCGCTGATGTTCTGTAAGGCCAATTGCACCGGGCGGGTAAACCAGCCGTTGGCAATGTCCGGTGCAGCCGCCGCCAGCTCGCCGCTGTCAATGCTTTGTTGGATAGTATGCCAATCGGGGCCATGGGTGCTTTTGACGGTGCTTTGGCAACGGAAGGAATATTGTAAGGATTTTTCACAAATCATGATCGATAACCGTTGGTTTTCATCCGCACTGCGTAAATCCATGGTTAATTGGTAAGCGGCGTGCGGTTTAATCTGGATGTATTGGCCAAAATAAAGCGCGTCGCCGCCCCGTAAACGTAAATAGGGGTTGATGCCTGTATTTTCGATCAAATAACTGGCTGGCTGGGAACCTTCGTTATTAAGCCAAAAAAAAGTCCGTGGAAAACTGCCTAAGCCCATGCCGAACAACAGGGTGGTAAAGCCATGATCCATCATGCCGACGGCGTCCTGCCAGTGCGCCATCCGGGTATTTTTGTCACGTCCTGCCACATCAAAGCGTTGTTTGATGGTATCGCCTTGAAAGACAGGAAGCACCAGCAAGGGTATCAACGCCAACAATGGGATGGCCATCAAGTAGGGCCGCCTAGCCTTGAGCAACTGGCCCTTAAAACTGTATAGCAAGGCCAGTAACAAGACCAGCAAACCGATCCCCAGTCCAATGTAACCGCCCCGGGAAAAAGTCATCAACAAGGCATACAGGCTTAACGCAAACACAATGAATGCTAGGGTGATTCTTATCCCAACAGGCCTTAGGTTGAACCATAAGGTGGCGATGAAGGGCATGGCCAAACTCAGGTACGATTCGATATGGCCACCGCCGGTGTGCATGGTTGAAAACAAGGCGCTGATCCTGTAATCAAAGGAAAAGTCAGTCAAACCCGGAAACACCCAGCGCTCCACAACCGCAAAACAAGACATGGCCGCCAAACCCAGTAACATGCCAATACTAAACAAGGGTATGGCGTTTGAGTACTGTTGTAGTTGGCGTCGTAATAAGGGCAACAACAGGAATGCCCAAGCCACGCCTTTTGCCACCCTCAAGGCGTTGTAGTGGCTGTAGTAATGGTTGAAAGCGTTGGCGTCAAGCGGGGCTAAAGGGAGCAGGCCGATCAGCAAGCTGGTTAGGTAACTTAGCCCAAAAAAACCAAGCAGCAGCCAAATACGTTTTTTAAACAGCCGGTTATGGGGTTGTAAAAGCGGTTTGTACGGGCGCAAATACGCTATCGCCACAGTCACCAATACCAGAAAATCAAATTCATCGAAAAAGAACCGGCCCGTATAAGGCGCAAAATCCAATAGGGGCAGAGAGGCGGGTAGAACCAGTAACCAGCTTTGGGGATAACGCCAAAGCAAGTAAGCATAACCGGCCAGGAATAGGCCCAGTTCTAACGAAATTAAGGGATATTCGGATACGGAGACGGTGACCAGCATTAACACGATGACACTCAGAAAAACCATTTTTTGGTTGGTTTTGGTGCTTTTTTTTGCCATTTCCCGCAGGTCGTCTCTTTCGACCGGAACCAGAGGGTCTGGGCTGAGGCTCAGGGTTCCTATGGCTAGGTCGCCGTCTGTTTGGCGTACTTTCCCCTGTTGTTGCCACTGGTGCAACACGGCATAGGCGCAAGCCCCCGCCGTAAAGGCGATCAGCAAGTCAGTCGGGTCAGCGTGCTGTTCGGCCAAAAACAGCTTGCCGGTTTCAATGATTAAGGCCAG
>DBNZ01000001.1:0-1177 GCA_002299495.1 Methylococcaceae bacterium UBA659 | reverse complement strand
CTAAAAAACCTAACCAAACTAGACAACCGACTGGAAAATAAGCCGCTAAATTGCTTAACAGGCTGGCCATGGCTCTAGTTTCGGTGGTGTAGTAGAAATAATAAAACGGCAGGAATTGGGTTTCCGACAGCTTTGCCGCCACCGTATCCATCGGCAACCAAGTGCCATTAAACCAACCGTTTATGGTCATGACCAATAACACATAAGGGGCGACGGCGATGGCGGCGACTGGGGCAAAATACCCTTGCCAATCGCTAACAGTCTGTTTTTTTAACCATATACTTGACAACGCGCCCAAGCCCATACCCAACATGCGGGTGATGATGGAAAAGCCTTGGGCAACCGAAGAGTAAATGAACAATTGCAGGCCTTCGATAAGCGTCCCTAACAGGAATCCCGCCAATACAGACAATAACAAGGGGTGGCGTATGCTAGGCAGCCAGCTTATTAACGCGCCTAGCGGCATCAGCACGGTAATTTCGGCGAGAATTTTTAAGGTCAACCTAAAGCTATCTTCAATCGTATTAGGGGCGATGAATAAACCGACACTACCACTGGCCAGTTTTTCAGTAAATTCCGCTAGGGAGGTGACAAAATCAAATGGAAACACATTGAGGATAAAATAGACGCTTAAATAAAAAATGATGGCCGCTTGGGCCGACAACCCATTTCTTAACGCCAATTGTTGGGATAATGCAATGAACTGACGGCCAAACAGACGCCAACCTAAAAAACCCAGGCCAATGCCCATGGTTTCGGCAACCAAATCGTTGATTGAAACCGTGCGGGGCGGGAAGTACAGTTGCACAAACTCTACGGCTACGGCGGTGGTCAGGCAAAACAACACTACGAAGGCGGCTGCGGTTCTCCGCAATAAGGCATTGCGGATGCCATCCATAGCGGCTAAGCCGAAAAAAGCCAACGGGATATAAAGCAGGATGTTCGCTACCCAGTCCGCCCGTGATGCGATGCCCAAATTTAAGCTGCGGATTTGTTGGAAACGGGTCACCGCTTCGGCAAAAGGCAGTGGGCGATAATCTAACGGCACCAGACTGCCGTATACCACAAACAAAAAATACAACAGGGCGGCGAAAAGATACGATGCTTTCATAATAAATTTGGGTCAGGAATATACTCGGATAGTATAGCAATGGCCCGACTCTTGCCGCTGCCGGTA
>DBNZ01000190.1:5435-11522 GCA_002299495.1 Methylococcaceae bacterium UBA659 | reverse complement strand
TAGTTTCTGCGTAACATCAGGTACTTTAGGAAGACCAGCCCTAGGGCGATATGCTTGTTTGTGTCGTTCTGTGCCATCGTGTTCTGTCCTGTTTGCGTGATATTTTGGCCACAGTCGGTACCCGGCTTGCTTAGGCAATGAATCGTCCCTGCGCCGCCTTCCGAACCGCCTTGGATGCCGATGTCCTCAAGACCTGTGTCGATTTAGGTTTGGCTGTCGGCTTGATGGCCAATATCGCCTACAATGCCGAACGTGACCACTGTCTGGCGAGGTTGGGCGTCCGCTGTCTGTTTCCGCCCGGCACCGCTTATTTGGCGATTAGTCGTGACACCTATTTACGGGCTACTGGTACGAATTTATCCGCTTGTTGGCGTGGCGGTGGCTGCCCACTCTGGGCTGGGCTGGGCTTTGCTTAACAATGCGGGCGTTGGTTTCGTCCTGCACCCAACAATGACCATTAGATGTTTCTTGCGACCACGATTTTTTTATGGATAAGCCTGCTGGGATTTGGTTTGCCGTCTTCGTCAGCGCATACCGACACGGCAACCACAACGGTTTCGAATGTTGCGTTAGAGCGCGTCGGCAATAGGTATTTTTTGTCGGCGGACTTTCATTACGGTCTTAGCGATACGGCTAAAGCAGCCCTAGATAACGGGGTGCCGTTATTTTGGCATGTTTTTATCAAAATCCTGCGCCCCCGCCCGGTGATATGGGACGCAACCTTGTCCGACACGACCTTGCGCTATCGCCTGGAATATCACGCTTTGCTGAATTTGTATCGGGTGGTCTTGGAGCACAATGAACAAGCCTATAATGTCCCCTCCCTTGCTGCCGCACTTGAATTGATGTCTAGCCTGCGAAACTTGAAAGTTTTGGACCAACCCGCTGGCGTCCAAGAACAACGGTTGTTGGTGGCGATCAAACTGGAGCTTGACCGAAGTTCGCTGCCGATGCCGCTGCGTCCTTTCGCCTATTTTAACCGCGAGTGGAATCTATCCAGCAACTGGACTCAATGGCTATGGAAAGAATAAAAAATCCGATCCCGTTTGCCATTTTGGCATTGTTTGCGGCCATATTGCTGCTCTTGCAATTAATGAGTTCCGCCACCCAAGAATCCTCTGAATTGAGTGAAATCTATTCTTGGTTAGTGTTTATCAACATGGCCGGTTCCGGGATATTGTTGTGGCTGGTAGGAGCCAATATCTATACCTTGGCCCGGCAACTGAAAAAAAGGGAGGCCGGTTCCAAGCTGACCACCCGCATGGTGACTTTGTTTGTGGTCTTGGCCTTAGCGCCAGCGGGCATCGTGTTTTATTTTTCCATGCAGTTTCTGCATCAAGGCATAGACAGTTGGTTTAATGTGGAAATTGACCGCGCCATGGAAGACGCGCTGGAACTGGGCCAAGTATCCCTGGACCAACGGATGCGCTGGCATCTAAAGCAGACCCAGCAAATGGCGGAGATGCTTGAGCTAGTCCCGCCTAATTTGGCGGCGCTGGAAATCGGCAATCTTAGAGATTTGTCCGATGCCGCTGAAATAACTTTGTTTTCGCGCCCGGGTAAGATTATCGCCTCCAGCAGTGTGCATCCTGGGGATATCTTGCCGAGCTTGCCGGACGAACAAACTTGGTTGGAAATCCGGCAGAATGGCCGTTACGCCGCTCTCGATCCCATCCGCGAGAATGAACTGATGATCCGGGTCATCATCACCGTAAAAACCGCCGAGCCGCAATACCTACAAGCACTTTATCCGGTGCCGGTCAGGATAGCGGATCTGGCCGATTCGGTGGAATTTGCGTTTTTGCGCTATAAGGAAATGGGGGTGTTGCGCCGTTCCTTGAAACTCAGCTTTTCGTTGGCGTTGTCGTTGGTGTTGCTGATGAGCTTGCTGGCGGCCATTTGGGTCGCGTTTATCAGTATCCGTTCGATCATCGCCCCCGTGAAAGCCTTGGTGAATGGCACCCAGGCGGTCGCCTCCGGCCAGTATGACCAGCAACTTCCGGTGATGGCGCAGGACGACTTAGGGTTTCTGGTCGAGTCCTTCAACAAAATGACCCAACGCCTGGTGATCGCCCGTGACCAAACCCGGCAGGCCACGTTTGAAGTGGAAAGCCAGCGCGGCTATTTGGAAACCATCCTGGCCAATTTGACCGCCGGCGTCATCAGCTTCGACGCCGATTATCGGGTCCGCACCGCCAACCAAGCGGCGTACCGGATTTTTCGCATCCATGTCAGCCAATTTATTGGCCACACCTTGCCGGAACTCGCCCAAATTGCGCCGGAATTGGCCGAACCGCTTAAGTCCATCCAACGTTTTTTACTGCAAGCCGATGACCTTTGGGAACAACGGATTGCCTTCTTAGGGCATAATGGGCGGCAGGAATTATTGTGCAGGGGCACCCCGTTGTTTTCCCAAGAAGGCATCCGGGTCGGGGCGGTGGCCGTGTTCGATGATGTTACCGATTTGATTCAAGCCCAGAAAAATGCCGCCTGGGGTGAAGTGGCGCGCCGTTTGGCGCACGAAATCAAAAACCCGTTGACGCCCATCCAATTATCGGCGGAACGGTTGCAATTAAAATTAGCCGCCAAGCTGGACAGCAACGACGCCACGATCCTAAAGCGGTCAACCAGCACCATCGTCCAGCAGGTCGAGGCCATGAAGGAAATGGTGGATGATTTTTCGGAATACGCCAGGCCGACCAAAAAACAGGCGGTCGCCATCGATATGGCCCAATTGGTCGAAGAGGTCTTAAGCCTTTATCCCCTGAAATCCGGGGTTGAGTTTAAAAGCCGGTTTGAAAACACCCGGCTGTTAGTCAACGGCGATCCCGTCAGCATCCGGCAATTGCTGCATAACCTGATTAAAAACGCCTTAGAAGCCATTGAGGGCAAGGGCGTTATTGAAATTGACTTGCATCGGGTGCAAAAAAATGGCGCCGATTTCATTGAGTTAGGGTTGTACGACGACGGCCCTGGCATCAACGGCCAGCAAATTGAACAGATTTTTGAACCCTATGTGACCACAAAAGCCAAAGGTACCGGGCTGGGTCTGGCCATAGTCAAAAAAATCGTCGAAGAGCATGGCGGAGCGATCTGGGTCGATACGGCCTATAAAAACGGGGCCGGTTTTATCCTCCAGTTCCCTGCTTACAGTGTTAACAAGGTATAACTTAGTATGAACAGACAACAGGTCAGAATTTTAGTCGTTGATGACGAACCGGACATCCGCCGTCTGGTCAGTGAAATCCTCGAAGACGAGGGGTATCAAGTGGCGATGGCGGAGAATGCCGACCAGGCTCGGCAATTAAAGGCAAGCAGACAGCCCGAGCTTATCCTGCTGGATATTTGGATGCCCGATACCGACGGCATCACCTTATTAAAGGAGTGGGCCAGTGACGAAATCCCGTTATGCCCTGTCATCATGATGTCAGGGCATGGGTCGGTGGAGGCGGCGGTAGAGGCTACCCGACTAGGCGCCTATGACTTTTTGGAAAAGCCGTTGTCGTTGGCCAGGCTGTTGTTGATTGTGGAAAGGGCGTTGGAAGCCTGCAATTTGCAACGGGAAAACGCCGGCCTAAAATTACAGCTCGCCATCGACATCGAGCCGGTCGGAAAGAGCGCCACGGTCGCCCGCACCAAAGACCAATTAAAAAGATTGGCGCAACACGACACCCGCGTCTTGCTGATTGGCGAGCCAGGGGTGGGCAAAGAACTTTACGCCCGTTACATGCACCATAACAGCCCGCACCGGGACGGCCCGTTTATCGATGTCGCCGTCGGCAGCATTGCGCCGGAAAACGCCGCCGTCGAATTTTTCGGTAAGGAACGCGGCGGCAAAGTCCACCAGGGTTTGTTGGAGCGGGCCAACCGGGGGACGCTGTTTTTGGGTGAAATCAGCGGCATGGACCAAGAAACCCAGTTACGTCTGTTGAGTGCGCTGGAATCGCGCTCTTTCCTGCGGGTAGGCGGTAGCGAGACGGTGCAGGTGGATGTCCGCATCATCTCGTCAACTAAGGTGCCACTGGACGAAGAAGTCAAGTCCAGACGGTTCCGACAAGACTTATATTACTTGCTGAACGAAGTCGCCATCGGCATCGAGCCATTACGGAACCATAGCGAGGATGTCCCGGCATTGCTCAGTTTTTATGTGGATTATTTCGTCAACCATGAAAAGCTGCCGTTCCGACGATTTTCGATGTCGGCGCAAAACTTTCTAAGAAATTATGGTTGGCGCGGCAATGTCAGGGAATTGAAAAACCTGGTGCAACGGCTGATGATTTTAGGGGTTGGCGAAGACATTGAGCTGGAAGAAGTGAAGTCGGCGTTAGGGGCGGTGGCCAACGATCATCACTCTAGCCAAGTGGTTCCTGATTTTTTTAATTTGCCCTTGAAAGACGCCCGGGATCATTTTGAAAAGGCCTATTTGGAATACCATTTGGAACACGCCGGGGGCAGCGTGGCCAAATTGTCCACGGCGGTGGGCATCGAACGCACTCATCTGTACCGGAAGCTGCATGCGCTGAATATTAAATTGTGACGCATTACCGAGAAAAGCAACGGCAATCAATGGGTAACCAAACGCTTAACAATATACCCGGATGACCCGCAGCCTGCGGCTGGCGGTAGCTTTTTTCGAGAACCCATCGGGCGGCATCCTTTAGAACGTGTTTTAAAAGTGTCGCGAGCGGTTCGATTGCAACGACGGGTAGGATAAAACCCAGCCATTTAACCCGTTTTATGATGGATTCGGTGTTAACCGCCGTTCGCCTTGAGCGGGTTGCGACTGGCTCAGCACCAATGATTCAAACTTTAACGGGCCGGATCAATAAAAGTGGCCGCTTTTAAAACACGTTCTTAGCCTTTGATACCAGGTTACTCATGGTTACTCATGCGAACAGCTAATTAATGCAAAACCGGTGGCTGCGCCCTGTGCTAGAATTCGCGCATTCAGTCAACTAGGAATAGGCATTGCATGGGCATTAAATCAGACAAATGGATACGCCGTATGGTGGAACAGCACGGTATGATCGAACCCTTTGCACCAGGCCAGGTCCGCTTCTCTGGCCAGAACAAAGTGATTTCTTACGGCACATCAAGCTACGGTTACGATGTCCGTTGTTCGGATGAGTTTAAGATTTTCACCAACATCAATTCGGTTATCGTCGACCCAAAAGATTTTGATTCCAATAGCTTTGTCGAAGTCAAATCCGATGTCTGCATTATCCCACCCAATTCTTTCGCGTTAAGCCGGACTGTTGAGTTTTTCCGCATACCGCGTGAAGTCCTGACCATCTGCCTAGGCAAATCGACTTATGCCCGCTGTGGCATCATCGTCAACGTGACTCCGTTAGAACCGGAATGGGAAGGCCATGTGACGCTGGAATTTTCCAACACCAGCCCGTTGCCGGCAAAAATTTATGCCCATGAGGGCGTCGCCCAGATGTTGTTTTTTAGCGGTGATGAGGTTTGCGAAACGTCTTATCGGGATCGGGGCGGCAAGTACCAAGGGCAAACTGGCGTGACTTTGCCCAAGGCTTAAAAGAAAACCGAACTATGGGGGGTGATCGGATTCGAACGGGTGAGAAATCGTAGCCGCGCTGTTACCGTCACATTTTAACCACTACCGAATATTAACGTGTTGATTCCGTTCATAGCGGGCTTGTCGAAGCTTGAGCTTAATCAACTATAAGCGTTCCTGATGAGCTCTTAAGATAACCCACTCTTGATTAAACCCTAATCTTTCTTGGCCCGGACCGGCTTTTTCTTGGCGTCTTCGGTGACTTTTGAAATATTCAGCTTTTGCCCTACCACACGCACTTTTTTCAGTTCACTCAACAGCTCTTTGGGCATGCCCGCCGGTAATTCCACCGTGCTGTAATCCTCTTCAATTTTGATGCGGGCGATATGGTCACCGGAAATCCCTGTTTCATTGGCAATGGCGCCAACGATATTGCCGGGTTTAACTCCGTGGGCATGGCCGACTTCAATCCGAAACAGCTCCATTTCGATATCGGGTGAGGCAAACGCACGACGGGGCTTGCGCTCCCGATCAGACCGATCAGACCGGTCTGGACGGTCTGGACGGTC
>DBNZ01000190.1:0-5099 GCA_002299495.1 Methylococcaceae bacterium UBA659 | reverse complement strand
CGGTCTGGACGGTCTGGACGGTCAAAACGATCTTCCCTGCCAGCTCTTGATGGGCGCTCACGCTCAACTTCACGCTCCTTGGTTTTTTTCGGCGATTGTATCAACAACGGCGTGTCACCTTGCACCAGTTTGGCTAAGGCCGCAGCAATTTCCATCGCCGAGACATCATGTTCCTGTTGGTATTGTTCAATAAGCTGGCTAAAAAAGCTGAGTTCTTCCGCCGCTAAGGTGTCAGTGATGTTTTGTTTGAACTTAGCGATACGTTTGTTGTTGATGACCTCGGTTGAGGGCAGGCCCATTTCCTCAACTTTTCCTTTGGTCGCCTTTTCAATATTTGACAGCAACCGCCTTTCTCTAGGAGTGATGAACAAAATGGCGTCACCGAAACGTCCGGCACGACCGGTACGGCCTATGCGATGCACATACGATTCGGTATCGTAGGGGATATCATAATTGACCACATGGGTGATACGGTCAACATCTAGGCCACGCGCCGCTACGTCGGTGGCGATCAGGATATCCAATTTACCGGCTTTCAGATGATTGATCGCCCGTTCGCGCAGGTTTTGCGACATATCGCCATTGATCGCGGCCGCAGAATAGCCACGCGCTTCCAATTTTTCAGCCAATTCAACGGTCGCTGTTTTGGTGCGGACGAAAATAATCATGCCGTCGAACGTTTCCACCTCCAAAATCCGGGTCAGCGCATCCAGTTTATGCACGCCGCTGACCACCCAATAACGTTGGCGAATGTTTTCGGCCGTGGTGGTGGTGACTTTTATGGTGACCTGCTCAGGCTCAACCAAATAATCTTGGGCTATTTTGCGGATGATTGAGGGCATGGTGGCGGAAAACAGGGCAATTTGCCGGTCTTCCGGAGTCTGCTCTAAAATCCATTCGACATCTTCGATGAAACCCATGCGTAGCATTTCGTCGGCTTCATCCAAGACCAAGGTTTTTAAGCCGTCCAAATTTAACGTACCCTTACGCATGTGATCCATCACCCGGCCGGGCGTGCCAACCACCACATGGGCGCCGCGCCGAAGTTGCCGCAGTTGGGTGCTGTAATCTTGGCCGCCGTAAATCGGCAACACATGAAAACCCTTGATATGGGCCGCATAACGCTGGAAAGCTTCGGCCACTTGGATGGCCAGTTCGCGGGTTGGGGCTAACACTAGGACTTGCGGGTCTTTTTGTTTTATATCAATGGTTGACAAAATAGGAAGTGCAAAGGCTGCGGTTTTACCGGTACCGGTCTGGGCTTGCCCTAGAACGTCTTTGCCTTCCAACATGAAGGGGATAACTTGAGCCTGAATAGGCGAAGGTGTTTCATAACCGACATCTGCCAATGCTTTCAGCACCGGTTCAATCAGCGCCAAATCACGGAAAGAGGGTAATGGAGAAACCTCATTGTGCATGTATTTACCTGTAGGGATAAGAGAATGCGCGCATAGGCGCAGAAATTTTTCGTTTAACCTAGGATGATAACAGACTTTCTTATTTTTATTGAAAATTTAATAAAATAGGAAGTTACGCATGGACAGAAAGGTATCCAGTCGGCAGGCAGGATGGCACAGAACCTGGGCAGAAATAATCATGCGGCGTGGCGTCCAAGCGGAATGGTTTATCAGACCTTTACCGGACGGCTCCCGGTTTTTTGTTTACACCCCGCCCCCGGAAAAAAGCCGGTAAGCCGGATTATTGGTCTGTTCACTGTAGACAAAACCCAAATTTTCCAAACACCGGATAAATTCTGGCCGCCCGTCCTCAGGCATCTGCAAGCCCAGCAACACCCTGCCAAATGCGGCGCCGTGGTTGCGGTAGTGGAACAGGCTAATGTTCCAACGGCCGCCCAATTCGGTCAAAAACCGCAGCAACGCGCCAGGGCGTTCGGGGAATTCGATACTGTAGACCACCTCATGCAAATCCACAGGGGCATGGCCGCCGACCATGTAACGGATATGTTCCTTGGCCAATTCGTTAGCGGTCATGTCGGTGACTTTAAACCCTTGCCCCAGCAATAACCCGATGACCGCCTCGCGGTCATGTTCCAAGCCGCTGCTGGAAAGGCCAACAAACACCCGCGCCGTGACCGGATCAAAATAGCGGTAATTAAATTCGGTGATATTGCGTCCACCCAACAAGCCGCAAAAAGCATGGAAACTGCCGGGGATTTCCGGGATAGTCACGGCCAGCAAAATTTCCCGATGCTCGCCGACCTGGGCGCGTTCGGCGACATAACGCAAACGGTCGAAATTGATGTTGGCGCCGCTGTCTATAGCCACCAACGTTTGGCCAGTAATCTGTTCGCGCTCGACATATTTCTTTAAGCCTGCGACCGACAACGCCCCCGCCGGTTCGGCGATGGAGCGGGTGTCATCGAAAATGTCCTTGATGGCCGCGCAGATTTCATCGGTGCTGACGGTGATCACTTCATCGACGTATTTTTGCGCCAAGCGGAACGGCTCTGCACCAATTTGTTTGACGGCCACGCCATCGGCAAACAGACCCACTTGTTCCATAACAATCCGTTCACCGGCTTTAAGGGCCCGGTTTAAGCAATCGGCGTCGTCGGGTTCCACGCCTATGATTTTGATCTCTGGTCGGACAAATTTGCTGTACACGGACACCCCGGCGATCAGGCCGCCACCGCCCACCGGCACAAAAATAGCGTCCAGGTCATGCGTTTGTTGGCGCAGGATTTCCATCGCCACCGTACCTTGCCCGGCGATCACGTCGGGGTCGTCATAAGGATGGATAAACACCCGGCCATTCTGCTTAGCCAAATCATGTGCATGTTGATAGGCATCGCTGTAAGAATCGCCAAACAGCACCGTATCGGCTCCAAACGCCTTAACCGAGTTGATTTTGATGTCCGGCGTGGTGGTGGGCATCACGATCAACGCATTGATGCCCAAACGGTTAGCCGCCAAAGCCACGCCTTGGGCATGGTTGCCCGCCGATGCCGTGATCACCCCTTTGGCTTTGGCAGCATCCGCCAACATCGCCATCTTGTTATAAGCACCGCGCAATTTGAACGAGAACACCGGCTGCAAATCTTCCCGTTTCAACAACACGGTATTGCCCAAACGTTCGGTTAAGATGGCGGCGAAATCCAGCGGGGTTTCAATGGCGACATCGTACACGCGGGCACGGAGGATTTTTTCAATGTATTTTTGCGGCACGGTCAAAAAGGGACTGAGGAATGAGAAATTTTCGGTTATTATCGCATACCTTTTACTAACAAAACCGGACAGGGGGAAATCACCATGACACAAGACGAATTGAAACGCTTAGTCGCCCAAGCAGCCATACCTTATATTAAAGGCGTAGACATCATCGGTGTCGGCACCGGCTCGACTATCCGCTACTTCATCGAATCTTTGGCGGACTTCAAGGCCGATATCGAAGGCGCGGTATCCAGTTCCGAGGCCAGCACCGAGGCCTTAAAAAAAGTCGGCATCCCGGTGTTGGATTTGAACGCGGTCGGCACCTTAGCGGTTTATGTCGACGGCGCCGACGAAATCAATCCGTTGAAACAACTGATTAAAGGCGGCGGCGCCGCGTTGACCCGGGAAAAAATCATCGCCGCCGCCAGCGACAAATTTGTCTGTATCGCCGACGGCTCCAAACGGGTGGACGTGCTGGGCAAATTTCCGTTGCCGATTGAAGTCATCCCTATGGCGCGCAGCTACGTCGCCCGCGAATTGGTGAAGCTGGGCGGCCGTCCCGTTTGGCGCGAGAACTGTGTCACCGACAACCACGGCCATATCCTGGACGTGTACGACCTGGACATTTCCGAGCCGATCAAAATGGAACAAACCATCAACCAGATCACCGGCGTGATCTGCGTGGGCATTTTCGCGAAACGTCCTGCTGACGTGGTGTTGGTCAGCGCCGGCGAGCAGATCGTCACGTTTTAACCGGGTCGGTACGGCCGCAATATTTGACCGCAGAAGGGCTTGTTTCAAGCCCTTTTTTTATGTTCAATCCGATGTTACGCGGTAACACCTAACATCCCGTTCGCCGCCACGGGCACCGCCCGACGTACCCGTAGGGCGTAACCATAGGTGTCTACGCAGGCCACTTGTGGGTGGGTGGGCAGGTGGGCGGGAACCGCCGCCCCCGGCGCGATGCTTAGGCCGCCACCAAACACCGGGCTACGTCCTTCGGCTCGGGGCGGGTTGCGGGGCTTGCGAAACGTGGTTACTGGAAATGGCCGCAAAACATGATACAACATCCATTCAGGAAAAATGCGCCGCCGGGTTTGAAATTCGGTGCGTTAAGCAAGTTAACGCCTAGAGTCGCCGGGCCACCACAAGGGAACGGAAGGAACAAATTTTCTGATGATGACAACCCGTCTATCCCATTCAACGAGGAACGTACTATGCAACCATTAAAACAACAACTAAAACCTTATGCGGCATTGGTGCTTGCGATGGTTATCGCCGCCCCGCAAACGGTTATGGCCGAAACCGATATGCAACAACAAGAAAAAGTATTGAGGGCGCGGGAAATGAACGCCCAGCAACAGGCCGGTCATGCCGACCATAAAGCACCGACCGACGCCAGCCAAGAATTCCGTGGCGTATTTTACGGTTATTTGCCCTGCGACGACTGCAACGGTATTAAAACCACGTTGTCGTTAAAACAAAAAAACAATTACCTATTGGTGACCCAACCGGCCAGGGAGTCGTCAAGGGAATATTACGAGAAAGGCAAATACCATTGGGATGAGGAAAACAAAGTGGTTGTACTGACCCCGCGCAAAGGCGGGACGGCAGTGCGTAAATACCAGATCGACAATGACAGCACCTTAATCCAGCTTAACGGCGACGGCTCGGCCATCAGCGACGGCGCAGAAAGCCGCTATACCTTAAGGCGCAGCGACACCTACAAGTCGCGCGAGGTGCATATCCATTAACTTTGGCTAGGCCTTGTCGAGAAGTGGCCCCATCTGTTTAAACAGCAAGCCTGGAATTTAAAGAGAAATCCCTGCCTGGTTTAGGCTGCCCGTTTAAGGGTTGGCAGCCAGTCGTTATAAGCTTGATGCGGCGTTTTTCGGTGCAAACTTGAATGCGGTCGTTGGTGGTTATACC
>DBNZ01000229.1:13476-18438 GCA_002299495.1 Methylococcaceae bacterium UBA659 | reverse complement strand
GCATCTTGATCGACATCAACATATTTTCTGATCACCTCAAGCAATTCTTTTTGCAATTGAGGCAGGTATGACGGTTGCCCGCGTGCACAACGCTCATGCGCCACCAAAATCTGTAGACGTTCCTTTGCAAGGGATGCAGAGCTGGTTTTATTGGTTTTAAAATAATCCAGTAGACCCATCACTTGCCCCCAAAAAGTTTACCGAACAGGCCTTTCTTTTCGTCAATAAAACGGTGCGGCCTTTCTTCACCTAAGTATCGGGCGACAATATCTTCATAGGCTTGGCCGGCATCGCTTTTTTCATCAAGGATCACCGGAATGCCAGAGTTCGAGGCCGACAGCACCGATTTTGATTCCGGAATCACGCCCAACAAATGTAATGACAAAATGTCCTGGACATCATCGACACTGAGCATATCGCCTAATCTTACGCGCTCAGGGGAATACCGAGTCAACACCAAATATTCTTTGATGGGTTCTAGATTTTGTTCCGCCCTGCGAGATTTGCTGGATAAAATCCCAAGCATCCGGTCGGAATCCCGCACCGAAGACACTTCAGGATTGGTGATAACAAAAGCATCGTCAGCAAAATACATGGCCAAATGCGCCCCTTTTTCAATACCAGCCGGAGAATCGCAGACTATGTATTTAAAATCTTTGGATAAATCATCCAAAATTTTCCCCACCCCTTCCTGGGTCAAAGCATCCTTGTCACGGGTTTGCGAGGCGGGCAAGACATATAGCAAATCGCAGTGCTTATCGCGGATCAAGGCTTGGTTTAGTGAGGCCTCACCGTTTATGACGTTGACAAAGTCGTACACCACCCGCCGTTCGCAACCCATTATCAAATCTAAGTTCCGCAACCCGACATCAAAATCTATGACCGCTGTTTTATGGCCTTTTTTTGCAAGACCCATAGCTATGGCCGCACTGGTAGTGGTTTTACCTACACCGCCTTTACCCGAAGTAACCACGATAATTCTCGCCACAAATTTTCCTCTGAAAGTAGGATTAGACTAGGTCTTTAATGATCAAGCTATTTTCCCGCAAGTATATTTGCACGGGTTTGTTACGGACATTATCGTCCAAATCTTCACTTATTTTGTAATTGCCCGCTATTGAAATCAAGTCAGCTTGCAGGTCAAAACAAAAAATACGGGCATTGATATCGCCTTGGACGCCGGCTAAGGCCCGTCCGCGCAACGCGCCATAAACGTGGATGTTCCCTTCAGCTAAAATTTCGGCACCCGCACTTACTTGGGCCGCTACAGTTAAATCGCCCGCAGAGTAAATACGCTGGCCTGAGCGGACTGGATGGTTAATCAAAGTATTGAGTGTCGCTCCTGTCTGTTCGGGCAGCGTTTGTATTTTGTTATGCTGCTGAAACGGTTCGGTTTGGGATAAGTTGTTATGAATCGAGTAAACAGGTATGTGCAAACTGTTTGCAATTTCGACCTGCCCACTCGTACCGCCTCTTATGCCAATGGGCAACAATTTGAATTTGATCAGGATATCGACCAATGTGGCAACATCAAGGCATAAGCCTTGTTTATTTAATAGTTGCAGGTCAAAAACAACGGGGGAGTTTTTAAAAAACTCAGGTGCTAAGCTGATTTTCCTTTCCAATTGTTCCTGTATTAAGTCCACGTCACTACCCGACAGAACTAATACGGGGACTGAAAAAGTGCTGCTTTTAAATTCCAGTATTGCCGGACTGGAAGGGTTTTTCGTTACCGTGGTCGACATCCGTGAACTTCATTGGCCAATAATGAACCGGAATTTTAACATCGCCGCATAAAAAATCCTATGTAACGTGCCAATTAAATAGGAACTAGGCGAAATTGATGGGCATCTCCTTTTTATAGGGTCGAAAAAAAAGGTTGCATCAACGAATGCAACCTTCCTGTTAAAGCTTTTGTTTTATTATTTGCTTAACGCTTAGAGTACTGCGGACGTTTTCTTGCTTTATGTAAGCCGACTTTCTTCCGCTCCACGACGCGGGAGTCGCGGGTCACATAACCTGCCTTCCTCAAGGCGGGCCGTAAGGTTTCATCATACTGCATCAGGGCACGGGTTAGGCCATGGCGGATAGCGCCTGCCTGACCCGATGGTCCCCCGCCCTTAACAAAGACATTGATGTCAAATTCCGCGATCATGTCAACGCATTCAAGTGGTTGGCACGAAACCATTTGGTCCGTCTTACGACCGAAATATTCTTCAAGACTTTTTTTGTTTACGGTAATTTTCCCCGTACCTTTGGTTGCGTAAACACGCGCAATAGCACTTTTACGCCGTCCGGTTCCATAAAATTGGGCTGCTGCCATAGTCGTTTACTCGCTTAAATTTCCAATACTTTTGGCTGTTGCGCCTGATGCCCATGGGCAGGGCCACTGTAGATTTTTAATTTTTTAAACATAGCCCTACCCAACGGGTTTTTTGGCAGCATGCCTTTCACGGCCGTGCTCAGAATACGGTCAGGATAAGTTTGCCGTAGCTTGCCAAGGCTTACGGTCTTCATGTTTCCGATATAACCGGTATGGCGGAAATAGAGCTTATCCTTTTCCTTATTGCCCGTTACGCCGATTTTTTCGACGTTGACGACGATAATATAATCGCCGGTATCAACATGGGGGGTATATTCTGGTTTATGCTTGCCGCGCAAACGCAAGGCAACCTCGGATGCAAGACGACCTAAAGTCTTGCCTTCCGCATCAACGACATACCAATCACGCTCGACTTCTGCTGGTTTTGCACTAAATGTTTTCATTGTCACTAAGTCTCTTTAGAGGCTCCAAGTAAAGACTAATAATGATACTAAAAATTTTTTCTTATTAAAAGATATTTTTTTCTTCCCCCCTCGCAACCTCAACCTAAACTGCGCGCCATTGGACGTAAAACACCGTTTGAATCCGTGTCCCAATGGTACGATTAAGAAACCGGATATTTTCTGGTTAACCCTAGCCGGCACTTAATGGCTATCCGTAGGGTCGCTACGACCCGTTTCAACCGGGGATTCGGCGGTAAACGCCGCATGGGGCGGATTGGCCGCATTGTCCCATGGCGTATGGATAGGCGTCGTTTCAGGCGGAAGGTTTGTTTCGGTGTCGCCTTGGCTCTCGTTGGGTTTAGGTTCTGAATTGATTGCTTGAGGTGAAACGGCAGGCTCTAGGAGTTGTGGGTGTTCCCGATGCGATGCGGGGGGGTGCCCTGAACCTTTTGCTTGGCCGAATTCGGTGACTTGTCCGGTCAAGGTTTGTCCTGAGGTTTCTGGGGAAATGTCTTGCTTGACCGGATCGTTATTTTCAGCTTGCGGATTCAGATTGGCTTCCGGGTTATCACCCATCGAGGGTACGGTATCGCCAGTTACCGGTTTTTCCGTTCTCCTGTAATTAGGATCACGGGGTTTGCGTCGATTTGGGCCTCTGCGCGAGCTGCTTCTTTTGCTTGGGGTACGGGGTTGTTCCTCGGCACTGGATTTTTCAAAATCAACGGGTGATTCATTCACTTCCATGACTTGTGTGGCAAGGTCGCCTGCGGTATTTTCGTTGACAGGGGGCAGGTTTGGCCGGACGTTCCGGGTTGAAACCTTAATGGTTTTGGCTTGAGGGTTATTTTCCCCATTCGGTTGCTCTGAAACGGTTGTTGGGTTTGGATTTGTGCTGCGGTTACGGTTGCTGCGGCTGCGTCTAGCGTTGCGGCTTTTGTAGGTTTTGCCGGGGACGGGTTCTTGGGTTAAGGCAGGTACGTCATCCGCCTCGATCACGGGTACTGGTACTGGTGCCGCAGCGCCTTGTTCTGGGTTCTCGTTGACGCCGCTAATGAGTTTGTGCCAAAACCGCTTGATCAAGCTGGCGGCTTCGTTTTTGTGTTGTGCGGGTTCAGGCACATCATGGAGGAATTCCTTTACCAGCGGCTTTTCACTTTTGGGTTTAATCTGTTGAGCAAACGCAGGGGCGGTAATTTCTTCAGCCTTGATTTGCTGGTAACTGGGTTTGTCCTCTAGCCCTTCTTTTTCCTTAATCCGTTCAATGTCGTAGGCGGGTGTTTCCATGTGCTTGTTGGGCAAGATCACAATGCCGACTTTAAGGCGGCTCTCAATTTTTTCAATGGAAGGCCGTTTTTCGTTCAACAAAAAGGTCGCGCACTCAATCGGCAAATGGGCGACGATTTTCTCCGTGCCTTTTTTCATCGCTTCTTCTTCGATTACCCGTAGCACCGATAAGGCTACCGATTCGACATTCCGGATGGTGCCCTGGCCCTTGCAGCGAGGGCAGGTCAGTTGGGTGGAGTCGCCTAAAGAAGGGCGCATCCGTTGCCTGGACATTTCCAACAAACCAAAACGGGAAATCCGGCTGGTTTGGATACGGGCCCGGTCTTGCTTGAGGGCATCACGCAAATGGGTTTCTACGATGCGTTGGTTTTTATTGGACATCATGTCGATGAAGTCAATCACAAACAAGCCGCCTAAGTCTCGGAGGCGTAGTTGGCGGGCGATTTCGTCGACCGCCTCCAAGTTGGTGGTGAGTGCCGTATCCTCGATATCGCTGCCCCTAGTGGCGCGGGCTGAGTTGATGTCGATGGACGTTAAGGCTTCGGTGTGGTCAATGACAATGGAGCCGCCCGAAGGCAGTGATACCTCACGGTTGTAGGCGATTTCAATTTGGGATTCAATTTGATACCGGTTAAACAACGGCACAGAATCTTCATACAGCTTCGCTTTTGGCAAGAAATGGGGCATGACTTGCTTTAGGAAGTTTTGCACCATTTTGAATGATTCGGTATTGTCGATGAGAATTTCGTCAATGTCGCCGCGAAGGTGGTCGCGCAATGCGCGGATGATGACATTGCTTTCTTGGAAAATCAGGGATGGCGCGGCTTGTTCCCGGGAAGAGCGTTCAATCGCCTCCCATAATTGCAAAAGATAATTTAAGTCCCATTGCAGTTCTTCGGCGTTTTTGCCGCA
>DBNZ01000229.1:647-13088 GCA_002299495.1 Methylococcaceae bacterium UBA659 | reverse complement strand
AGCTCATTACGGGTTTCCCCCTCGATGCGCCTGGAAATGCCGCCCGCTTTTGGGTTGTTGGGCATCAGCACCAAGTAAGTGCCGGCCAAGCTGATATAGGTGGTCAAGGCGGCGCCTTTGTTGCCGCGCTCTTCCTTCTCAATTTGCACGACAATTTCCTGCCCTTCTTTAATCGAGTCTTTGATGCTTTGGCGACGGTTGTCGTTTTCGCCGGTTTCCTTGGCTTGGCGGTAAAGCGGGGATATTTCCTTAAATGGCAGGAAGCCATGTTTTTCGGCGCCGTAGTGGACGAAGGCCGCTTCCAAGCTAGGTTCTACCCGGGTGATAATGCCTTTGTAGATATTTGATTTCTTTTGTTCTTTTGAAGGGAGTTCGATGTCAAAATCATAAAGTTTTTGGCCATCCACCAAAGCGACCCGCAGTTCTTCCACCTGCGAGGCGTTGATAAGCATTCTTTTCATTATGTATCCTTGTTGTGTCCCGCTCCATTGCCAGATTCATAATTGGACTGTTTCGTGATTCCTTAAGCCAAAATGCATCCGAATCTTTTTGAGATCGAGTTTGCCTTTCATTTCAACGTCAACCGACCCGGTCGCCTGTTTAAAACAAGCAAGGACAGTTGCGGATGAGTTTTACCAAGTCATTGTTAAATCAGTCTTTCTGGTTGCCTGGTGTAAGCAGGGGGTTAAAAATGTTAGGAGTCCGAGTGATAGACTTAATGTTGCGTAGCCTAAGTTTAAAAATTAGGCGGTCGCTGGATAATCTTGTGTTTGCCCGCTTCTGGCGCAGTTAAGTTAGAATAGGCGGCCTAGAATGGGACAACGTGTTCACGGGGTTGGTTTTTTTGGAGTAATAAGCGGCTTCATTAGGTTTGTTTTCCCCGGTTTCATTTGGCCTTTTAGCGTAATTTTGCGGCCAACAGCCGATACCATCCGCACAACTATTGCCGTTAGAAGACCAGTAGGGGATTATTTGATCAAAAAAGCTTGGCCCTGTATGTTTTTTCTTAAAAAAAACCTGTCTAATATATCAACCTTATTTACATTCATCAATTTTAAAGTATAAACCTTCTGGTTTGGCAATTTTCCACCTCATGAACAAACCCGAACCCAACCCGCCTGTATCGGTACAACTCATCAAAATAACAGAAAACCATATTGACCAACGGTTGGATAATTTTTTAATTAGCCGGTTAAAAGGGGTGCCAAAAAGTTTTATTTACCGAATCGTCAGAAAAGGCGAGGTCCGGGTCAATAAAGGACGGGTGGATGTCAGTTATCGGCTGGCCATTGGCGATGTGGTCAGGATACCGCCAGTGAGGGTATCCGAGCGGCCTGTGTCAACATTCATGCCATCTGCTCTTAAAAATGCCTTAGTGCAAGACGTTTTGTTTGAAGACGATTATTTGATGGTCATCAACAAACCGGCCGGGTTTGCCGTTCATGGCGGCAGTGGGATCAATGCAGGGGTGATTGAAGGTTTAAGGTTAATCCGGCCTGAAGCCAAATCTTTAGAATTGGTGCATCGCCTGGATAAGGACACCTCCGGTTGTTTGATCATTGCCAAAAAACGCAGCGCCTTAAAACAGTTGCATGAGCTATTCCGTTTGGATCGGGTCGATAAAACCTACTTGGCCTTATTGTCTGGACGCTGGCTGCGGAAGCAACAAGTCGTAGACGCACCTTTACAAAAATATATCAATCAGGGCGGGGAACGGATGGTGGTCATCAGCCCGTCAGGTAAGGCGGCGGAAACTTTGTTCCGGCGCATCCGCCGGTTTAAGGAGGTGACTCTGGTGGAAGCCATGCCTAAAACCGGCCGCACTCATCAAATCCGGGTCCATGCCGCCAGTTTAGGGCATCCTATCGTTGGCGATGGCCGTTATGGCGGTGATGAAAGTAACCTCCATTTCAAAAACAAAGGCTATAATCGGATGTTCTTGCATGCCGCTAGATTGACTTTTCAGCATCCGTTTAGTGGTGATCCGATTACGGTCACGGCGCCTTTACCGAACTCTTTAACCGAATTGTTAGAGCATGAAGAATCAGTTTGATTTAATCATTTTCGATTGGGACGGCACCCTGGTTGATTCCATAGATTGGATTGCCCGTTGCCTAAAAAAAGCCGGCGGGCTGTGCGGTTTGCCGATTCCGGAACATCAAGCCGCTAAGGATGTGATTGGCCTAAGCATCGACCAAGCCATGAAAAAACTGTATCCGGAAGCAGATGGGCCTACCCAGTCATTATTGATCAAGCATTACAGCCGTGAGTATTTTTCCCGTAGCGTAAGCCGGGACGATTTGTTTGCAGGCGTCTATGATATGTTGCATCAACTAAAGGCCGAAGGTTACCAGTTGGCTGTGGCGACCGGAAAAACCCGGGCCGGGCTTGATGAAGCCTTGACCGGGACGGGCACTTGGGAGTTCTTTTGCACCACCCGAAGCGCGGATGAAACGGCTTCTAAACCGGACCCTAAGATGCTTAATGAAATCATTGACCATGCCCAGGCCAGTCGGGAGCGCACGTTGATGGTGGGTGATTCGGTCCATGATTTGCAGATGGCCATGAATGCCCGGATATCGTCGGTGGCACTCACCTGTGGCGCCCATCCCCTTGAATCCTTGCAGCAATTCCGCCCCTTGCTGTGTCTTGATCAACCCATCCAGCTTTTGGAGTATATGTAACCCCTTATGGAAAACCAACACGAAAAACATTCCGTATACGAACCCGTCTGGGAACGGGATGTGATTGAAAAATTGGCGTTTGCCGCCCTGACTGAACAAAAACGCAGCCGCCGTTGGAGTATCTTTTTTAAGGCGTTGCTGTTTTTGTATTTATTAATCTTGGCGGGGATAGCGTTATACCCTAAATTTGAAACCGAATTTATTCCCGTTGGCGAAGGCCACACCGCAGTCATAGACATTGTCGGCATGATAGCCGAGGACACGCCAGCCAATGCCGAGGACATTATTGGCAGCTTGCGGGAAGCCGTAAAAGACCCCAATACCAAGGGTATTATCTTATACGCTAATTCACCCGGCGGAAGCCCTGTGCAGTCAGGCTATATCTATGATGAAATCAGAAAAATAAAAAAAGAACACAGCCATCTGCCTATTTATTCGGTAGTGGGTGACACCTGTGCTTCCGGTTGTTATTACGTTGTTTCCGCCACCGATAAGATTTTTGTCAATCAGGCAAGCTTGCTGGGTTCCATCGGCGTCTTGATGAATGGTTTCGGTTTTGTCGATGCGATGCAGAAACTGGGGGTAGAGCGCAGGTTAATGACCGCAGGTGAACATAAAGCCTTGCTTGACCCTTTTTCACCCCAAAGGGCAGATGAGAACCAACATATGCAGACCTTGCTTAGCCAAGTTCATCAACAATTTATCACTGCCGTTAAAACCGGTAGGGGAGACCGTCTAAAAGAATCGCCCGAGCTGTTTTCAGGATTGGTCTGGACCGGCGAGATGGGTGTCAAACTGGGCTTAGCGGATGGTTTCGGCACTCAGGATTCTGTTGCCGAAGAGGTGGTCGGGGTAAAAAAACGGGTTGATTTAACCCGTAAAGAACGCTTGTTGGACCGGCTTGCCGGAAAGTTCGGTGCATCTTTCGGACATGTGTTTGCGAATTTACTGGTCTCGCCAAAATTAAATTAGCAGGAAGAGCCGATGCGCGTTTTGGTGGTTGAAGATGAAAAGGTACTTGCCAGCCAAATCCGGGACTTTTTGGTCGGAAAGGGGTTTGCGGTAGATATGGCTCATAATGGCACCGATGGTTTTTTTATGGGCAAAGAATATGCGTTGGACGCCGCCGTCGTGGACATAGGTTTGCCCGACTTTTCAGGCATTGAGTTGATTACCCGCTTACGCAAGGCGGATATCGGCGTACCCATTTTGGTGCTGACCGCACGGAGCCGATGGCAGGATAAAGTGGAAGGATTGGAAGCGGGCGCGGATGATTATCTGGTAAAGCCTTTCCACTATGAGGAATTATTGGCCAGGCTTAACGCCCTGATTCGGCGCTCGGCGGGTCAAGCCCACCCGGTATTGACGCATGACAATATCCAATTGGATACGGTGGCTCAAGCAGTCTTTGTTTCTGGTGAAAAACTCGAGTTGACCGCCTACGAATACAAGGTCTTGGAATATCTGATGATGCGGAAGGGCGAGTTGATTTCCAAGTCTGTTTTAACCTCCCATATCTACGATGAAGATTTTGACCGTGACAGCAATGTCATTGAAGTCTTTATTGGTCGGCTGCGAAAAAAGCTTGACCCTGATGGCACCCGAAAACCGATAGAAACCTTGCGTGGCCGGGGTTACCGCATCCAGGGTTAGGTCGCCTGCTAATAGAGGGATTGACGGTGCGTGACAAATCCCTAAGTTTTCGCTTATTGCTGGCGGAAGGCTTGGTGTTGAGTGTGTTTTTTGTCTTGGTGGCGCTCGTGCTAGAGCGCGGCTTTTGGGAAAGCGCCGAAAGCGCCCTGCAAGACCGTCTCCAAATCCAGGCCTATTCGCTGTTGTCCGAGGCGGAATTCAACGATGCCGCTGAATTGACCCTGCCCAAGCGCTTACATGATCCTCGGTTGGAAAACCCGGGTTCCGGCGTTTACGCATTTATCCGGCAGGGATTGCACAAAATCTTATGGCAATCGCCTTCGGCATTGGGTTTAGCGGCCATGCAACCACCCGAGTTAATGCCTGGCGAATCGGTGTTTTTACTGGATGACAGCAACCGCTATGTGTTGCACTACGCCACCACTCATAATTTTCCATCAGGCGAACGGGTCTTTATGTTCACGGTGGCCGAGGATGCCCGCTTTATCAGCAACCAAGTCCAACCGTTAAAGTCGGCGCTGCGGTTTTTGCTGTTAGTGATAGCGCTGGTTTTAGTGTCCATTCAAATTGCGTTGCTGCGCTGGAGCCTAAGTCCATTACGTTTGATCGTGGCAGACCTTGAGGCCGTAGAGCAGGGACAGAAAACCCACCTAGATGGCTTATATCCGGCCGAATTGCAAAGTTTGGTAGGCAACCTCAATGCGTTCATCAACATCGAACGGGCGCATTTGGAACGCTACCGTAATAACTTAGCGGACTTGGCGCATAGCTTAAAAACGCCATTGGCGATTTTGCGGGGGTGTGCCGAGTCGTTTAGTGAAAACAAACAGACCGTACAAGAGCAAATTTCAAGGATCAACGAAATTGTCGATTACCAATTGCAACGGGCGGCCGCTAAAGGTGAATACAAGGCCATCAAAACCACTGATTTGACGGCCGTCATCAATAAGATCGCTGCCTCATTGGATAAAGTTTACCGCGATAAAGGCATCACTTTTGAAATAAATATCCCCGGTTCATGCCTGGTTTATTGTGAGCAAGGCGATTTGTACGAAATCGTCGGCAATCTTCTCGACAATGCCTGCAAGTGGTGCCAGGAAAACGTAGCCGTCACCATTGCCCTCAACCAAAGGAAAGCCCGGCGTGATTTTTCCGTGCTATTGATCATTGAAGACGACGGCCCAGGCATACCGGTGGGTAAATTTAATGAAATCTTGAAACGCGGTGTCCGTGCCGATGAAAACATCCACGGGCACGGCATTGGCATGACCGTAGTTTATGATTTGATCGGTTTGCTGAATGGCCGTCTGGAAGGCGGGACTAGCGAAAAATTGGGCGGCATGAAATGGGCGGTGTATTTGCCATGAGCAGTGGTAATGGTCTCAATCATCGGCACCATACGGTTTTAAGTCTGCGCCATCGCAAGTGGTGAAACTCAGGCGGTTTCATTTTAGCTCTGTTGGCGTCTTGGGGGCGAACGATTGGCGTCTAGGTGCTTCTGGTTTGGCGGGAAGCAGCTCTTTTTTATGGTGATGCTTAAAGTGCCGGTCACCTGGGCCGAAGGGGACGTAAACAGGTTGAGGGTTGATGATAATAATGGGTTCTTTGGCCGCCCTGGCCATTGCTTCCTGGGCTTTGGCGGCTCTATGCAAGGACTCAACCTCTTTTTGCCGCATTAATTCCTGTTGGCGTTCCCGCGCGGCGGCCTGTTTGACCGCTTCCCGCCGGTCATGCTCAGCTTGCCACGATGCCAAGCGTCGTTGGGCTTCTGCCGTTTTGTCAGCGGACAATTTGTCTATGGCCAATACTTGTTGGGAAGTCGATTGGTCGGGACAAGGTTTCGCTTGGTAGCGGGTGTTGCCGGCTACTTGGCATTTGAATACCTCAGCATGGACGGATTGGGCAAAAGCGGCAAAAGCCACGACGGAAAATCCATAATAAAAACCGGTGTTCATAGGGCTGGATTTTCGTTTTCTGGCTGCTGTGGCTCGGTCATGAGCAACCGTACCAGATTTCTTAACCCATCCGAGGAAATCCCTAGCCCAAACGGTGAACCTATCGCATCCAGCGGGTACATGACATCGGTTGCGGCGATAAATGTAAGGTATTGCAATGCCTTGGCTTCAGGCAATTGCTTTGATAGCTGCTGTAACAAAGGCGATAACTGTGCCCATGTGCTGATAAAAAACAACCGGATAGGGTCGGCGCCCCTGTCGGTTTGGCGGGTTACGCCCGCGTTGAATGCTTGATCCATGTCTTGCAGGATGCTACTTAGGTTTTTCCGTAATTCCTCTGAGCCGCTGTCTTGACTGGCCTGTGCAATGGTCTTTGATAAAAATCCGTGCCATTCATGCCATAGGCTTTGCCATTGCCGTTGTTCCTTTGCCGTGAATGGCGCCGTTGCTGTCAACGGCAAAGGGTTGGCAGGGGGAGTAAAAGCCAGTTCGATGGCGATGCCCGCGTCATTAGCGGCAATTTTATTGAACCGCAAACTGGCTAACATCGCCTTTAACTCATCGGCCGAATCTTTTTTCACATAGCGGCTTAATGTCCGCTGAAGGTCCTGGCGTGATTCGTTCAGGTCGATTTTTAGACCTGTCAATTTAGGTTCGGCTACGGTTTTGATTAATTCCTGTAGCTTGGCGATATCCAACTTTTTACCTTGTTTGTCGTAAGCCATGGCCTTTGTGACAGGAAGGCTGACTACAGAATGGTCTTGGCTAAGGGTAGGGCGCTGCAAGGTCTCAAACAACCCGGACCATTTCAAAAGGGGCATACATTGTCCGCCAAAATGGGCGCCAATTTGTGCGGCCACGTCGTGGGTTAATTTGACCAGCCCCTCTTGCCCTGCTACTTGAGGGTTAGAAAGCGTCAGATAGCTGCAATCATGCGGATCATGCCAAATTTTGGCGGAATCGTTTTTGCCGGTATAAAGTTGGTCCGTTATTACTTTTTTGATCAACCTGTAATCCAACTGCAATGGTAAGGTTAAGGTTTGGGCCGAACTGGTTTGGTTAAGCGTTAAAATAAAAAAAGTTGTCCAAGCGAGGATAAATTTCATAGTTGAGCCTTGGGTAAAATTAAAAAACGGGTCTTGGGTTAAAACAAATCATTACCGTGGTCATGCAATTATCAGAAGGCAACTGAACCCATGATGAACTTATGTTGGGATAATCTGAAAAAACCTCGGTTTTCTTCATAACAACCTATTAAATCCAAAGGAGTCAACAGGTCGCCGCGCCGTAGGCAGCAAATGACCGTCCGTCCACTTAGGGGGACAGCAATATTCGGTTAACTTTATCAAGCGATGTTCAAAACAAATGTTATATTTTCCGGCTTTCCCGAAAATTAAAAACGAAGCCAACCAAAAAATTTAACTTCCTGCTACCGTTATCCCCGGCATTCCTTATCTTTTGCACCAACTCTTAGGCGTCAAGGAAGGAAATTAATTTCAACTATTTTTCAATTACGCATGGAATCATTTATCCCCGGCCAGCGCTGGATCAGCAATACCGAGTCTGAGCTTGGCTTAGGCCTTATTCTCGAAGTGAGTTATAACCGTGTCACCGTCCTCTACCTGGCCTGCAATGAGCGGCGCATTTATGCCAGGGACAATGCTCCGCTGACGCGGGTTATTTTTTCAGTCGGAGATGTCATTGAATCCATTGACGAGCAGAAGTTAAAGGTTATTGGCTGGTCCGAAACAGATGGGCGTGTAACCTACCAGTGCTTAAATGAACTTGATGAAGAACTTAGCCTAGAAGAAATCGAAATCAACCATCACAGCCAATTTAACAAGCCCCAAGACCGGCTGTTCACAGGCCAAATAGACCCTAGCGCCTGGTACCAGTTGCGGTATGAAACCTGGAAAAGGCTGGCGCATTACCATCAATTGCCGGTAAAGGGCATGCTGGGCGGGCGCACTTCATTGATTCCGCATCAAGTCTACATAGCCCATGAAGTGGCCAACCGGGTCTCGCCTAGGATCATGCTTGCGGATGAAGTGGGATTGGGGAAAACCATCGAAGCCGGCCTGATTTTGCACCATCGTTTGATTAACGGCCTGACCAAACGGGTGTTGGTCATAGTGCCTGAAAGCCTTGTCCATCAATGGCTGGTGGAAATGCTAAGGCGTTTTAACTTGCGCTTTAGTATTTTTGATGAGGCGCGTTGCTTGGATGAATTGGGCGAAATTAGCCTGGAGGAAGCAGAAGTGGAAGAGGACCCTATCAATCCTTTTCTGGCGGAACAATGGGTGTTGTCCAGTCAAAGTTTTTTCTCCCGTTATCCAAGTAGGCGGCGGCAGGCCCTAGCAGCCGGGTGGGATATGGTGATTGTCGATGAAGCGCACCACTTAGAATGGAGTGAGGACGGCGCCAGCTCAGACTACTTATTTGTGGAACAATTGGCCTTATCCGTGCCCAGTTTGATTTTGTTGACCGCAACCCCGGAACAATTGGGCATAGAAAGCCACTTTGCTCGATTGCGCTTGCTTGATCCGGCGCGGTTTTATAGTTTCCAGGTCTTTTTATCGGAACAAGGACAGTTTGAACCGGTCGCGGCGGCGGCCAAACATCTGCTGGCGGATAAGACACTCGATGCCGAGACCGTCCAGCAATTGGCAACCTTGCTCCAGGATGACAAGGTTGGAAAATTATTGGCCCAGCTCAGCGATCCGGAACAAACCCAGGCGGCGCGGGAGGCATTAATCAGGATATTGTTGGACCATCATGGCACCGGCCGGATTTTGTTCAGGAATTCGCGGCATACGGTCAAGGGCTTCCCGCAGCGGGACTGCCTAGTCTATCCCCTAGCGGGTGAAGCAGACGAGGAAGACTGGCAGCAAGACCCGCGTTATCAATGGTTGGTCGAAAAAGTTAAACAATTGGCAGGGCAAAAGGCCTTGTTGATCTGTAAGCAGGCCAAAACGGCCATGGCCCTTGAGCAAACCCTAAAAAACCGGGCGGGTATAGCATCCGCCGTGTTTCACGAAGGCATGTCCATTATTGAACGGGATCGGGCGGCCGCTTACTTTGCCGACCCCGAGAGCAATGCCCGGCTGTTGATTTGTTCGGAAATCGGCAGTGAGGGCAGAAATTTCCAGTTTGTCCATCAATTGATCCTATTCGATTTGCCGGACAACCCCGATTTGTTACAACAACGGATTGGCCGTCTGGACCGCATTGGCCAGAAACACACCATCCAAATTCAAGTGCCTTATCTGGCCCATACGGCTGACGCTCTATGGTTCAGATGGTATCACGAAGGCTTGGACGCCTTCAGCCATAACAGCTCCGCCGCCCAAGCGGTGGCCGACCAACTGCATGATGAATTGCACGCATTTTTACAAAACGAAGCCAACGGGAATTTTGACGATTTTCTGGAAAAGACCAAAGCTTTAGCGGCTGAACTTGAAAATCACTTGCATAATGGCAGGGACCAGTTATTGGAATTGAACTCCTGCCGCAAGGATGTCGCGGATGATTTAATCGCGCAACTGAAATCATACGAAAACGACGGCACTTTATGGCCTTACCTAGAAGACGTTTTTGATTGCTATGGCGTGGATTCAGAATACCACTCACCCGATTGCTTCATCATCCGGCCAGGCGACCACATGCGGGTTAGCCAGTTTCCCGCCCTTTCAGAAGATGGCATGACATTGACCATCAGCCGTGAAAACGCCCTAGTGCGCGAGGACATGCAGTTTCTGAGCGTAGAACATCCCATGGTGATGCAGGCTATGGACATGGTGCTGGCCAGCGAAACCGGCAATGCCGTCATCAGTGTCATTAAACACCCCAAGCTAAAAGTCGGCCAGTTCTTGCTCGAATGCCTTTTTATTGTCGAATGCAGTGCGCCTGCGGAACTAAAGCTCAGCCGGTTTTTACCCGCAACCCCCATCAGGGTTTTAATGGATCAGTATCAAAACGATGTCACCGCCCATTTCCCGCATGAAAGCCTGCGCGAATCAGGGGCCCGTTTTGATAAACACAAGATAGTGGTGTTCCTGAACAGTCAGCGCCCTTATCTGACAGCGTTGTTAGATAAAGCTGGACAGCAGGCAAAGGCCGCCATGCAGGAAATTTTGGCAACGGCCGACCGCGCCATGTGGGACGCCTTAACTAATGAAATAAAACGCTTGGAGCGATTGCAAAAGCTTAATCCCGGTCTCCATCCCGATGAGATAGAAAAGCTTAAGGACTTTACCTTGCTGTCGCATGAAAATATCCAAGCAGCGCAATTGCGGCTGGATGCCGTCAGGTTTGTGATAGCGAGTTAACGGCCGTGAGTTTGATTTATGCCAATATCTAGGCTACGAAAACGGCTTCCTCGGTGTGGTTATCCGTTTTCTGCTATAGACGCTTTCTTTTCTTAATAAGAATTGTTACCATTCGCACAAAATCAAATCAAGAGGATTCGTACCATGTACGTGTGCGTTTGCAAAGCAGTGACAGATTCACAAATCAAAACCGCTATTGAAAATGGGGTATGTACCCGGAAACAGCTTTTTCAATGTTTAGGTGTCGGCGGCGATTGCGGAAAATGTAATAAACAGGTAAAAGAACTATTGGGCGGACAAGATAGACGGCAGGTTGACTTGCCGCCGGCTCAAAATTATCCTGTTTTCAATTCCATACAAATCGAGGTTCCGGCATGAAAGGTGATACTAAAGTCATAGACTACCTTAACCAAGCGTTGACTAACGAGTTAACGGCGATCAACCAATATTTTTTACATGCCCGCATGTTCAAGAATTGGGGCTTCCATAAATTGAATGAAAAGGAATACCATGAATCTATCGATGAAATGAAACATGCCGATCAGTTGATCGAGCGCATTTTATTTCTGGAAGGTTTACCGAACTTACAGAATTTGGACAAGTTATTGATCGGCGAACACCCTAAGGAAATGCTGGAGTGTGATTTAAAGCTTGAGATGATCGCCATTCCGTTATTGCGTGAAGCCATCGCTTATTGCGAAACCGTTAACGATTTTGTCTCTAGGGAATTGTTTGAACATATCCTGGAACATGAAGAAGAACATGTTGATTGGCTAGATACCCAGTTCGAGTTAATAGGGCGGGTAGGCATCGAAAATTACCTGCAATCGCAGATGTAATTTTTTCGTTTCACCCCCTTCATAAAACCCCGCTTGTTTGTTATCAAGGCAAGCGGGGTTTTTTTGCTTTCAAATCCCCGTCAAAATGAAAAAATGCCCGTGGGCTTATGCCTCCCCCCTAGAAGAAAAATATCATGACCACGAATGGGGCGTCCCGGTACATGATGACCGCCGACTATTCGAGTTTTTGGTTCTGGAAGGAGCACAAGCAGGGCTGAGTTGGCGGACGGTACTGAACAAGCGTGACAATTATCGGCGTGCTTTCGATAACTTTGAGCCTGGGCGCGTGGCGGCTTACGATGAAAAGAAAATTCAAAATCTGTTAAATGATCAAGGGATCATCCGAAATCAATTAAAAATCCGCTCTGCAGCCAGCAATGCCCGAGCTTTTTTGCAGGTATCCGAGGCGTTTGGTAGCTTTGACCATTACATCTGGCACTTTGTTGAGCATTCGCCAATCCAAAACAGTTGGTCGCAAGTTGAGCAAGTCCCTGCTTCAACCGTTATTTCAGACGCCATGAGCAAAGATTTGAAAAAAAGGGGATTCACCTTTGTCGGCACAACCATTTGTTATGCCTACATGCAAGCGACTGGTATGGTCAACGATCACTTGACCGATTGTTTCCGTTATGAACCACTAGATAATCAAAGAAGGTAGTCATGCGTTATTTGCACACAATGGTCAGGGTTCGCGAGTTAGATGAATCATTGGATTTTTATTGTGGAAAGCTAGGTATTTAGTCCCACGATTAACTGGTTAGGATTGACCATAAAAATAGCCGGTGTTTTTCGATAGAAACCGAGTATAGCGTCAAACGGTGTTTTACGTCCAATGGCGCGCAGTTTGAGGTTGAAGTTATAGCGCTGAAGGACATAGGCATACAAGCGTGCCTTTAGTGCCTCTACGGTGTCGTAATGGAAGCGTTTGACGGTGTTGGTCTTTTATGCCCTGTGGGTATGATCTTCTTGTTCATGGCCTCGA
>DBNZ01000229.1:0-240 GCA_002299495.1 Methylococcaceae bacterium UBA659 | reverse complement strand
TCTTTGGGCTGCTTGGCTTCAACCAGCAGGTTGTAGCTAAACTCGATGCCGTTGTCGGTCAGGATTTTGTCGACCTTGAACGGGTACTGTGCCAAGGCTTGTTGCAAGAATTCGGCCGCGGTTTCCATGCGCTTGTTGTCATGCAGTTCCACGTAAACGCAGCGCGTGGCCCGGTCGATCACCACGAACAAGTACCACTTGTCCTTGCCCAGGTTGATCTGGGCCGTGTCGACGTGCAGA
>DBNZ01000227.1 GCA_002299495.1 Methylococcaceae bacterium UBA659 | reverse complement strand
GTAATTTCTATATCCCTAAGTGGACACCTGCATGTTAGAGACAAAGAGAGCGTTATCCAGGCCGTTAGTCATAGCTCACCGCTGTGATGGCCGGTGTCGTTAAGTGTCAAGGAATGCCGGACTTATAAAGTCCAGTTTGTCTACACCAAACGCCTCGATGTCATCCCAGCTTTCTGCACCGAAAATCACTGCACATAACGTCAATAGGCGTATTTCGGGCATCGGATGCAACTTGCTTTGTTCTATCCGAGGGTCGTCGGGCTGGCTAAAAATAGCTAAAAACTCCGTTTTTCCATTGTCCTTGTTCGTTGTTTATGCCGCTATTATCCTAAATCCCGTTGCGTTGATTGCTATTTTTAATGAGGTAGCCCTAGGATGTTGGGTGGCGATTAGGTAAAGCCAGGCGGTCATCGTAAAATAACGCCCCCGTCGGCGGCATGAAGTGGTCGGCCTAACTTTTTAATTCTATGATGCCCATGTCCGTATTGCTTGGTATTTCCCGACAAACCCTGGTTGAAGGCTTAATCCTGGTCGTTGTTGCCACCGCGTTGACCGTGCCGTTCTGGTTAACGGATTTGGATATTCGGGCGGCAAGCATTTTTTTTCATCCTGACAATGCACAAAATTTTTGGCCCGAGGAACAACAGGGTTTGTGGGTGTTTTTATACAAAGCCATCCCGATTTTGGTGAATATTTTGTTGCTTGGGTGCTTGGGGGTGCTGGCTTTTTATGGCAACCGACCCAATGCACGACGCATCCGGCGCATGGCGTTGTTTGTGCTGTTCAGTATCATTTTGGGTCCGGGTTTGGTGATCAACGGTATTTTTAAGGATCATTACGGGCGTCCCCGGCCGCGCCAGATTGAGCAATTTCAGGGGCATCTGGTGTATCAGCCACCCGGCATGCCGGGTGCTGAGGGTAAGTCGTTTCCCTGTGGCCATTGCAGCGTCGGTTATCTGGCGTGGGTGTTTTATTTTCTAACCCGCCGCAAACGGCCGCTGCTGGCTTTGGGTATCCTGTTTTTTGCCGTGGCCTTGGGCATTTTGGTGGGTGTCGGGCGGATGGCGGCGGGCGGGCATTTCTTGTCCGATGTGCTTTGGAGTGGCATTCTCAGTTATGCGGTTTGTGCGTTGATTTACCGGCCTCTGGTGGGCAAGTGGGAAGACCGGCCGGACGCACAAGTCCCTGAATTTTTCTTGTTGGATTACTGGCGTAACCTGCCAAAATCAGCGCGGCCTTGGTTTTTTTCCGGGTTGGCGGTTTTGTTGAGCTTGGCGGCGTCACTGGCGACGCCGCATAAGACGCAGCGGGAACTGGATATTCCGTTATCGGGTTTGGGGGCGGACTTATCAATAAAAGCAATGGTTGGCGATGTGGTGTTACGACAAGGCGCTAAGCTTAGCGATGTGGCTCAGGTGCGTTTGAAGTTCAAGGGCTTCGGTTTCCCGACCAGCACGATTGAAGGCATTTTTAAGTCCGAAAGCAATGCTTTTACGGTGTCTGAAAAAGGTATGTTCACCGATATTGAAGGCCAACTTGAATTGACCTTGCCTAAGAATTTTCAAGGAAATTTGGTGGTGACCGCAGAAAAAGGCGCCATTTTTTTGGCCTCAGATCGGGCAGGACAATGGCGGTTGGAAGCGGCTAAGGGGGTGTTTGATGATCCTGCCACACACAGGCGTTTCCGTTGATGGGCAACGGGGCGTCAGGATTTTTCCGCAGCCATCACCCGTTGATCCGAACCGCCAACACATCGCAATGGGCGTGATGCAGGACTCCGGCGGCCGTCGATCCCATTAACAAGGCTAAGCCATGCCGTCCATGCGATCCGACCACAATCAAGTCTACGGCTTCTTGCCGGGCCAACTGGTAGATTTCTTGTTTGGGAATGCCCCAGACCAGCCATTGGTTGGCCGTTTCTATGCCTAATGACTGGCCCAGTAGTTTGAATTGGTTTTTTTCCGCTTCCAGCAGATCATAACCAGAGTCGGTTTCCAGCGGTATGACCGCGCCATAATGGGTGTCCGGCATGGGGATGTTGTCTAGCACATGCACGATGCTGAGTCTGGCATCATATAGTTTGGCCAAACTTTTTGCTTTCATGGCTACCATTTCGCTGGTTTCTGCAAAGTCGGCGGCTAAAAGGATATGTCGGTAATCGTTCATGGTGGTTGTATTAACCTATTTGTCAGGGTGTGGTTGCCGGTGCAAAGGATAGCATTTTGGCCATCAGGATTATGCGGTCATAGCAAAAAAGTCGTTGGTTCTGTTTATGCTGCTAAAAGCTGGCCTTGGGCCGACTTTTTTATGGGGATTTATAATGTATTACCAGGGCGTGAAAAAACCCATCGTGCCGCGACCAATTAATAAAAATATTAATAAATTTAAAGAGTTGCATCCATTGCTGGCGCGTGTTTTTGCGGCTAGGGGAGTGGCTTCTATCCATGAGTTGGATCGTTCGCTAGGCGTCTTGCCGTCGCCGTGGTTGTTAAGCGGTATGGAGGCTATGGTCGATGAGTTGGTCGCGGTGATCAAGTCGGGCCAAAAAATAACTGTCGTGGCCGATTTCGATGCCGATGGGGCGACCAGTTGCGCTTTGGCAATCAAAGGCTTGCAATTGATGGGCGGCAGGTTTGTGGATTTCGTGGTGCCTAACCGCTTTGAATACGGATATGGCCTGACGCCTGAGATTGTCGAATTGGTCAAACGGCAACAGCCGGATGTGATCATCACGGTTGATAACGGCATTTCCAGCATCGACGGGGTGGAGGCGGCCAATCAAGCGGGGATAAAAGTGTTGGTGACCGACCATCATTTGCCTGGGAAAACCCTGCCAGACGCAGCGGCCATCGTCAACCCAAATTTGCCGGGTGATCGTTTTCCCAGTAAGTCATTGGCCGGCGTGGGCGTGATGTTTTATGTGTTGATGGCATTAAGGACGCGCCTGCGCGAAAAAAATTGGTTTAAGCAAACGCATTTGCCAGAGCCTAATTTGGGGCAATTGTTGGATTATGTCGCGTTGGGGACGGTGGCGGACGTGGTGGCTTTGGATCAGGTTAACCGGATTCTGGTTTATCAGGGCTTGTTGAGGATACGCACAGGCAGGGGCGCGGTGGGGATTCGGGCGCTCATTGAGGTGGCGGGGAAAAACGCTGAGAACCTGTCGGCGGCTGATTTGGGTTTCGCCGTGGGACCTAGGTTGAATGCCGCCGGACGCATGGATGATATGACCTTGGGCATCCAATGTTTGTTGGTTGATGACCTGGCGCTGGCCAAATCCATGGCCGGACAATTGGATGATTTGAACAACGACCGCCGTGAAATCGAAGGGCAGATGAAGCAAGAGGCGATGGCTTTGTTGTCCGAAATGAAAGCGTTGGATACCCGCCATCTCCCGGCGGGCGTGTGTCTGTACGATAAGGAATGGCATCAGGGCGTGATCGGCATTTTGGCGGCCCGTATCAAGGATCAACTGCACCGGCCGGTGATCGCTTTCGCCCCGGCAGGGGCGGGTGTGATCAAAGGGTCGGCGCGTTCTATTCCGGGTGTGCATATCCGTGATGTGTTGAGTGAGATTGCCGCCACCCATCCAAAATTGTTGAGCAAATTTGGCGGCCACGCCATGGCGGCGGGGCTAAGCCTGGCCTTGCGCGATTATCCGGCGTTTGCCCTGGAGTTTGACGACAGGGTCGGCAAGCATTTGGCCGGGGTCGATCTGGAACAAAAAATTTGGTCGGATGGGGAATTGGCCGAACCAGAATTGAGTTTGTCGGTGGCAGAGCTGTTGCAACAAGTGGCGGTTTGGGGACAAGGCTTTCCGGAACCTGTTTTTCATGGCCAGTTTGAGGTGATCCAATCCCGTATCGTTGGCCAGCATCATTTGAAGCTGGTGCTGCGGCAATCCGGAGACCAGCAATTGCTGGATGCAATAGTGTTTTTTATCGACCAGCCAGAGCGTTGGCTAGGGATTAGGGAAATCATCGCCGCGTATAAACTCGACATCAATGAGTACAGGGGTAACCGCACCGTCCAGTTAATCGTCCACTATCTGGAAAAATTGGCATAGTGCCCAAAAACTTGGATTCGACCAAACAGCTAAAGCAAAAGCCCTTATGAATCCAGTCATAGAGCAACTGATCGTCTTTGTCGCTTCCTTGGTCGCCAACACCTTTTCCGCGTTGGCGGGAGGCGGGGCGGGTTTGATCCAATTTCCGGCGCTTATTTTTTTAGGCTTGCCGTTCAGCGTGGCCCTGGCCACGCACAAAGTGGCCTCGGTCGCCTTAGGCGTGGGCGCCACGCTGCGTTACCTGAAAGAAGACATCTTGGAAAGGCGGTTCGCCGGGTTCATGTTCGCCGTGGGCATTCCTGCCGTGGTGCTAGGTTCGTTCGCCGTCATCAAAATACCCGACTCTGTCGCCAAAGCGGTATTGGGCTTGTTGACCATTTCCTTAGGGCTGTATTCTTGTTTGCAAAAACAATTCGGCCAACACTACACGCCTGTCCACCGCGACCGGCGCGGATTTATCAGCGGCGGCGGTTTGTTGTTTGTGGTCGGTTTTTTGAACGGCGCTATCGCCTCCGGCACCGGCCTGTTCGCCACGCTGATCTTGATCCGCTGGTTCGGCATGGACTACAAGCGCGCCGTGGCCTACACGCTGATTATTGTCGGCCTGTTCTGGAACGGTTCCGGCGCCGTGGTGTTAGGGTTGATCGCCGAGGTGAAATGGAGCTGGATTCCGGTGCTGCTGCTGGGTTCGTTCGTGGGCGGCTACTTGGGCGCACATCTGGCGATATTGAAGGGTAATCAGTGGATTAAACGCGGTTATGAAATCGTTACGGTGTTGGTGGGCTTGAAGTTGTTGGTTTAGGAAAAACAGCGGCGTGGGTTGGGCTGCATGATTTTTGCAACCCAACCGGGTGTTACGAGGGTTCGCGGGTGTTGTAGGAGCGATGGGGGGGGCTAGGCTCCGGTGTGGAACAATAAGCCGGCTATGGCCGTGATGGGTGCGTACCCTAGGTGTCAAGTCCCGCCTAATGGTGTGCCGTTTTAACGTAAAGCTAAGGTTTGTTGATGATTAAAATTAATGGAGTCTGGTCCCATCGATTGAAATCTGGGTAAACAAAACCGCATTATGGCCGCGCTCCGATTGAGTGACCTGTTAGCGAACCAATCCCCAAAAAGCGGGGAAAGGTGTTGACATTGCGCTCAAAAATCCTATTTATTTTCAAGTGGTTGAAAAGAGCGCATTGAGAGGCATGTAAGTTTACTCTGGCTCCAGTGATTTCCGGTTATTTAGAATCAAGGTTTTTGCCTGAACGGTCTCTGATGTATTGTGCGGTGAAATACCCCAAAAAAGCACCCCAAATAATCATAAAGATCCCATGTAGAATTATTTCAAATCTAAAGAAGTACTTTTGGGTGTAATAATCATAGACATAGTCAACCGCTACAATGCAAGCTATTAGGTACAACGCATTTTTAAGTTTAAGGGCATGTGCATAAAAATAGCTGATACCCAGTAAAATGAATCCTGCAAAAAATCTTATAGCCGCATGAATGGTCCATTCAGTATCTAATATCACAGTTCTTAATAACGCTATATTCAAAAAATACAGCGCAATAATTCCCACCGTAAAAGAAACTACCAACATTTTCATAGCACCGCCTTTGCATGTTAACTCGCCCGTGCGGGCATTATCTCATCTATCCTATCCATTACCCACAGCTTTGAAAAGGTTTATCATTCAAAAAAGCCGTTAACCGCCCCAAAAACAGATTTTTTGTGGGCCTTTATGAACTTACGCCGCTTGCCGGTCGAGCATATTGCAAGTGGCCCTGATTATTGGGGTGTTCCCGCATTCAGGTCTTTATTCATTAGGACTGAAAGGTAAGGCTGATTTGTGAGCGATAATTCTCAATTTCCCATCTTTGCCTTTTTTGTAGACCCAAGTTTTATCCACCATTACCTCGTTTCCATCTTTATCTGTAACCCAAACGTTACCCATTGTGATGGCAATTGAACCATAAATTTGAATGCCTTCGTTTTTCTCACCCGCATTGTCGTACCGCGCTTTTACCCAAGGTTTAAGTGCAAAGCCTTTGTCATCTGGATAATCTGGGTCTCCACCTACAAAATAGGCCAATGCGCCTTTTTTATCGTTTCTAAAAGTTTTCTCTCCAAAAGCCAATGTTGGTTTAAAGAAAACTTTACCGTGATCGTAGTTATAAGCTTCTGACAGCATTTGCTCGGCATAAGCTCTATAGTCGCCCCCTGCTGTCTTTAATTGGCCGATTTTAACTAAAGCATCACACCACGCTTGTTGCGCGGCGTTTACCTCATCATAAGTAATAACGTCTTGCACGCCCTCTTCAACATAAACCAATCCAAGGTCTTTGATAACTTGTTGAACTTTATCATTTGCTTTGGTAATTTCAGTTTTAGCTTCTTGAATTGAGGGGTCGTTAACGAGATCACAAGATGCAAGAAAAATACCTGATGCAATGACGGTTAAAAACATAATTTTACTTTTCATACCTGTTTTCTTTTGCGAAAGTTAAGATATTGGAATTATAAGCTACTGTGTAGCGAGATGCTTTGCTATGTTACTTAAGTATCGGCCACATTCAAATCATAAGGCCAATTTTTGCACATAAAAAGGGCGGCTAGGCCGCCCTTGATCGGGTGGTAAGGCTTATTTTTGGGGTTCAGCCGCTTTGGGTTTTTCAGCGGCGGGTTTTTCTGTTGCTTTTGGCGTTTCGTCTTTAGCGCCCATTTCTGCGCCGCCTTCTTCCTCGGCTTCGATGTCCATTTCATCCCCTTCTTCCATCACGGCTGCGTCGGCGTCAGCATCATTGGCTTTTTCCGCCTCGGTTTTGCCGATGGCCGGTTTCGCGTCTGTCAACGGGACAAAAATTTCAACTTTGGCTTCTTTGCGTTTTTGCTCCAGCATTTCCTGGACTTTTTTGCGTTGCAGGAATGGCAGCAATTGGTCTTTCACGGTATCTAGCGGAGGTGGGGTTTGGACGCGGGAGTCTTCGCGCAAGATCACATGATAGCCGAACTGGGTTTTGACCGGTTCTTTGGTGTATTTGCCTTTTTCCAACGCGATGACGGCCTTAGAGAAAGGCTCGACCATTTGGCTGGCGGTAAACCAACCTAGGTCGCCGCCATTTTGGGATTCTTTGCCATCCAAGGAATATTTGTTGGCCAATTTGGCGAAATCGCCGCCTTTATCCAGTTGGGCTATGATTTTTTTGGCTTCCTCTTCGGTTTTGACCAGGATATGGCGGGCTTTATATTCGGTGTTGTTGGCACCGCCCACTTCTTTCTCGTATGCGGCTTTGATTTCAGCGTCGGTGACCGGGTTGTTTTTGATGAAGTCTTGCACCACCGCTTGGGTCAACAAGGTTTTTTTGGTTTCCTCAAGACGTTGTAGGACTTCAGGCGATTGGTCCAGTTTTTTTTGTAGGGCCGCTTGTACCAAGATTTCCCGTTGGATTAATTCCTCGATAATTTTGTCCCTTGGGAAGGCTTCGCCTTGCCCCCGAGCCGCCAGTTCCTTTTCCAAGTTTTCCAAGGCGGATTTAGGGATGTATTTGCTGTTAACCGATGCGACAGCATCTTCTCTTTTGACCGCGGGGGCATTGCTGCTGTTTTGGTTACATCCGGCGATAAACGCGGTGCCAACAACCAGTAGGGGGATAATTGCTTTTTTCATGTGCTTAAGTTTCCTGTAGTGTTTTCAGTAGTGTTTTCAGAGGGGGAGAGGGCATTGATGCCTAAGGCATGAATCTGTTCCTGCATCATGTCGCCTAGGGCTTTATAAACCAGTTGGTGGCGTTGCACCAAGGTCTTGCCGACAAACGCCTCGGCGGCGATGGTAACATGGTAATGGCCGCCGCCGCTGGCACCGGCATGGCCGGCATGGGCGGCGCTATGGTCGACGATTTTCAGGAGCTCGGGATTGAAGGTTTCGGTCAATATTTTTTTGATGTGTTCGGTGGTCATTGGGGAAAGGTTTTTTTGAAAGGTTTGACGGTGACATTGGCATAAACCTTCGCCGTTACATACGGGTCGGCTTTTGTCCATTGTTCAGCCTCTTGGAGACTGGTGAATTCGGCGACGATCAGGCTGCCGCTAAAGCCGGCGGGTCCTGGGTTTTCCGCGTCGATTATCGGATGCGGGCCAGCCAACACTAACCGGCCTTGGTTTTGTAGCTCTTGTAAGCGCCCGACATGGGCGGGACGTGCGGCTAGCCTATGCTCTAGGCTATTGGGTCTGTCTTCGGCAATGATGGCGTACAACACGGTTTATTCCTCGGTTTCGGGTATGTATCTGTACAAGTACACCATCTGTAAGACGATAAAAATTACCATCAAGCCGGGTACGCCAAAGGTTTTAAAGATAACCCAGTCATCGGTGTTGAAGTTATACATGACGTATAAGTTGATGAACCCGATACTGGTAAAAAAACCGCCCCAAATTAAGTTCAAGCGCTTCCATACGGCCTTAGGCAAGCTCAAGTTAGCCGACATCATGCGTTCGACAAAGGTTTTTTTGCCGATAAATTGGCTGCTTAAGAAAGCGGCGCCAAACAGCCATTCGATGATCGACAGCTTCCATTTGATAAATTGCTCGTTTTGCAAATAAAGCGTCAGGCCACCCATCACCGCCACCAAAATAAGGGTTATCCATTGCATGGATTCCACTTTTCGGTATCTTAGCCAGCTATAGGACACTTGGATGAGCGTGGCAGCCATGACCACCGCCGTCGCCACATAGATATCATAAAGTTTGTAGGCTATGAAAAATAGGATGATTGGGAAAAATTCAAAAAGTTGCTTCATCGTATTTGGTGTTGGAAATGGCAGGGGCAGCGAGAAGTCCAAGCCAGGCCAAGGTTGGAAAGGTGGGTTATTGTAAAATCTTTGTCTTGCATTGTACATTTTTTCAAAAGCTTTCTTGCTAGAATGGTGTGTTTTAGGGGTAGTTATGGCTGAAAATATAAAAACTGAACTGGAGGCGGCGGTTTTTCGCCGATTAGTGGAGCATTTACAGCAGCATACCGAGGTGCAGAACATCGAGTTGATGGCTTTGGCTGATTTTTGCCGCAATTGTTTGGCCAAATGGTATGTGTCTGCGGCGGCCGAGCGTGGGCAAGAAATTGATTACGAACAAGCCAGGGAAATGATCTACGGGATGCCTTACGGACAATGGAAAGGACTGTATCAAAAAGAGGCCACGCCCGAACAGCTTGCGGCTTACAGCCAAGGCCAGCAGGCTAAACCTGAACACCACTGACACCTTGCCTTATAATGCTTTGTTTTCTGGTGTGATCGGACAGGAATATGGCCTGCTCAAACTGAGTGGTTCGCTAGCGGGCGGAATGATTTGCTTAGCTTAGCGGGGTTGTCGTCGCCTCAGCCTTTGCGGATACTCGGGATAATAGTCAGGGTGCGCTGAATAAGGACTTATGCAGCGCACCTTACTGGTGCTATCCTGATCGGTTGCTATGGTTAATGGCAATGCGGCTTAGCTGACAGGCCATAAGGTGGGCTGATAATTTCACGGTTGGTGCTCTCAAACTTAGAGTGCTAACTTTTTGAGGAGTGCGGGTTCGTGGTGAAAAACAAATCAGCTTTAAACGAAAGGTCATTGCAGCTTTTGAAAACACTGGTCGAGCGCTATATCAGCGATGGACAGCCCGTGGGCTCTAGGGCATTGTCAAAAGATTCGGACTTGAACTTAAGCCCTGCCACCATCCGCAATGTTATGGCTGATTTGGAGGACTTAGGTTTAGTCTGTTCCCCACATACCTCCGCCGGCAGGGTTCCTACAGCCAGTGGTTATCGTTTGTTTGTCGATAGCCTGCTAACGGTAAGGCCTTTGGATGAAGGGGATTTGTCGCGCTTGCACAAAGGCTTGCAAGCCACCGAAGACAGCGGCCAAATCATCAGTTGCGCTTCCCGCTTATTGGCCGAGTTGACCCAAATGGCCGGGGTGGTGACCTTGCCTAAACGGGAAGTCGTGAGTTTGCGGCATATCGAATTTTTACCTCTGTCCAACACCCGGGTATTGGTCATTTTTGTCACCAATGAACAAGAAGTACATAACCGTATCATCCATACCTCGCGCACCTTTAGCCAAGCGGAATTGCAATGCGCGGCTAACTATTTGAATTCCATGTATTGCGGGCAAAGCTTAGCGGCTGTCAGGGAGTCGGTTATCAAGGATTTGCAAGACACTAAAGAGCACATCAACCAAAGTATGCGGGATGCGATTGCAATGGCTAAGCTGACCTTCAACCAAGAAGGCGATGAGGATGGCTTTGTGTTGGCGGGCGAAACCAATTTGATGGGCGTGTCTGAATTGTCCGATATGGATCGCCTGAAAAAATTGTTTGAGGCTTTTAGCCAAAAGCAGGCGGTGATCCATTTGCTAGACCAGTGCATGAAAGCCCAAGGCGTACAGATTTTTATCGGTGAAGAATCGGGTTATCAGGAATTCAAGCATTGCAGTCTGGTGACTTCATCTTATTCCATCAGCGACCAGGTCGTAGGGGTCTTAGGCGTGATTGGCCCGACCCGGATGAATTACCAAAAAATCATCCCTTTTGTCGATGTGACCGCAAAATTATTGGGTGCGGCCTTGAATCCGAAATGCCCAGCCCCAATGTAAGCGCTGGATGTTTTCCAAAACCTAGGCCTTTGGCCGCCCCACAAGCTAGAGCTTAACCGGGGCATGAAAACCGCTTTTAATGGCTAACCATTGACAATTTTTAAGGTAGAGTTATGGCTAAAAATCAGGCAACAGATGACGTGACAATCGCACAAACCACCCATGATGCGACATCGGCGGAACTCGGCGACGCCGTACAAACGGCATTGGATAAAGCCGTCGGGCAGACCGAGCCGGATGGGGGGCAAGCCCAGGAAACCGAAGGCCGACACACCGATGTGGGCGAACATGAATATACGATTGAAGAATTGAAGAAAGAATTGGATGAGGCCAAACAAAAAGCCCATGAAAACTGGGACAAGGCCTTGCGTACCCAAGCGGAAATGGAAAACCTCAAACGCAGGGTGCAAAAAGACTTGGAAGATGCCCATAAATTCGCCCTGACAGGTTTTGCCAAGGAGTTATTGTCGGTTCTAGATAGCCTGGTTTTGGGCTTGCAGGCAGCAACGGGTGATGGCGAAGAGGTGCAAAAATTTCGCGAAGGCAGCGAATTGACGCTGAAACAATTGCAAGCCGCCTTCGCTAAGTTCAATATCGTTGAAATTAATTCATTGGGTGAGCCCTTTAACGCGGAATACCATCAAGCCATGGCCATGCAGGTGGTGGCAGGCGCCGAGCCGAATACCGTCGTCAACGTGCTCCAAAGCGGTTTTTTGCTGAATGGACGGTTGTTGCGCCCGGCATTGGTGGTCGTGGCCAAGGCGGAAGAGTGACAAGCTTGAAATCACCAACCGCAACCTCATATTGGCATAAACATTTACATTACAAATCAAGTCTGGAGACATTCAATGGCTAAAATTATCGGAATAGATTTAGGGACTACCAACTCTTGTGTGGCGGTCTTGGAAAACGGCGTGGCCAAGGTTATCGAAAACAGCGAAGGTGCGCGCACGACGCCTTCCATCATCGCGTTCACCGGCGACAACGAAGTGCTGGTCGGCCAATCGGCCAAACGCCAGGCCGTCACCAATCCCAAAAACACTTTGTTCGCCATCAAACGTTTGATTGGCCGCCGTTTTAAGGACGATGTCGTGCAAAAAGACATCAAAATGGTGCCTTACAAAATCGTCGCAGCGGACAACGGCGACGCTTGGGTGGAGGTGCATGGCAAAAAAATGGCCGCCCCGGAAATTTCCGCCCGCGTGTTGATGAAATTGAAAAAAGACGCCGAAGCGTATCTGGGCGAGGAGGTGACCGAAGCGGTCATCACCGTGCCGGCCTATTTCAACGATTCGCAACGCCAGGCCACCAAAGACGCCGGTCGTATCGCCGGTTTGGAAGTCAAGCGCATCATCAATGAACCGACCGCCTCGGCGTTGGCGTTCGGCATGGACAAACCTAAAGGCGACACCAAAATCGCGGTGTATGACTTAGGTGGCGGCACCTTCGATATTTCCATTATCGAAATCGCCGAAATCGAAGGCGAACACCAGTTTGAAGTGTTGTCCACCAACGGCGACACGTTCTTGGGCGGCGAAGACTTTGACGCCCGCATCATCGAGTATTTGGTGGCCGAGTTCAAAAAAGAAAGCGGCGTGGATTTGCACAATGACCCGCTGGCGTTGCAGCGGTTGAAAGAAGCGGCGGAAAAAGCCAAGATCGAATTGTCATCCAACCAACAAACCGACGTCAATCTGCCCTACATCACCGCCGATGCGACCGGGCCTAAGCATTTGAACATCAAATTGACCCGGGCCAAATTGGAAGCTCTGGTTGAAGAATTAATCAATCGCACCAAAGGCCCCTGTGAAATAGCATTGAAAGATGCAGGCTTGACTGCGGCACAAATTGACGACGTGATCTTGGTCGGCGGCCAAACCCGGATGCCGAAAGTGCAGGAGATGGTGAAAACCATTTTTGGCCAAGAACCACGCAAAGATGTCAACCCGGATGAGGCGGTGGCGTTGGGCGCGGCCATCCAGGCCGGGGTTTTGGGCGGCGAGGTCAAGGACGTGTTGTTGCTGGATGTTATCCCGCTGTCGCTGGGTATCGAAACTTTGGGCGGCGTGATGACCAAGCTGATCGAAAAAAACACCACCATCCCGACCAATGCCGCGCAAGTATTTTCAACCGCAGACGACAACCAAACCGCCGTGACTATCCATGTGTTGCAGGGCGAGCGGGAAATGGCTGCCGCCAACAAATCGTTGGGCCGGTTCGATTTGGCCGATATTCCGCCTGCACCACGCGGTGTGCCACAAGTTGAAGTCTCGTTTGACATCGACGCCAACGGCATTTTGAACGTGTCGGCTAGGGACAAGGCCACCGGCAAGAAACAATCCATCGTCATCAAAGCATCCAGTGGTTTATCGGAACAGGAAGTGCAGCGCATGGTTAAGGATGCCGAAGCCCATGCCGACGAAGATCGCAAGCTGCATGAGCTGGTGCAAGCCCGCAACCATGCCGACAGCATGACCCACGCTACCGAAAAATCCTTGAAGGAATTGGCCGACCAAGTGGATGCGGCGGAAAAAGCGGCGATAGAAAAAGCCATTGAAGACTTGAAACAAGCTGTCAAAGGCGATGATAAAGCGGATATTGAAGCCAAAACCAACGCCCTGACCGAAGTGGCAGGCAAATTGGCGGAGCGGGTATATGCCCAAAAAGGCGACTCTGGGTCTGGGACGACCCACGGCGAAAGCCAAAGCCAAGCCCGCGATGATGGCGTGGTAGACGCTGAGTTTGAGGAAGTTAAGGACGATAAGTAACGATATAAATAGTAGTTAAGCGTTAACTAATGGCTAGGCGTGATTTAAAAGTTAGATCACGCCTATTTTAGTAACTGATGGTGCGGTGATGTCAGTGGATGTAAATGTTAAACAACTTTACCAGCAAGACTATCAAAATTGGCTTCGGCATCACGTTATGTTGCTCAAAGAATCCCGCTTTAATGAGTTGGATATTGAAAACCTCATTGAGGAACTCGACAGCATAGCGAAAAGGGATGAGAGGGAGTTACGCAACCGGATGATTATCTTGCTGGCGCATTTGCTGAAATGGCAATATCAACCCGTCATGCGGGGTAATAGTTGGTTAAGTTCAATCATTGAACAGCGGGTGCAAATAGAGCAGTTGCTCGAGGATGAACCGAGTTTGAAAAATAAAGTGCAGGATTCCGTCGTCAAGGCTTATCCTAAGGCAGTGGACATCGCCGTCAAGGAAACTGGCATAATGGCGTTTCCCGCACAATGCCCTTTCACGGGAGGGCAATTGCTTGACGGTGATTTTTATCCTGATTCGAAGGCGTGATTTGATTTTAATGATAGGCGTTAGGGTGTCTATCCTTAAGATTAACTAAGGCTAAATAAAAATGGCAGCGAAAGAAGATTTTTACAAATTACTGGATGTTGAGCGCAACGCCAGTGATGCGGAAATAAAAAAGGCGTACCGCCGTTTGGCGATGAAATACCATCCTGACCGCAACAAAGACAATCCTGAAGCGGCTGAAAAAAAGTTTAAGCAATTTAAAGAGGCTTACGAGGTTTTATCCGACCCTAAGAAAAGGGCGGCTTACGACCAGTTCGGTCATGCCGGTGTCGATCCCTCTATGGGCGGTGCGGGTGGTTTTGGTGGCGGCTTTACCGGTGCGGAGGGCTTTAGCGAGATTTTTGGCGATGTGTTTGGCGATATCTTCGGGGGGGGGCGCTCTCGCGGCGGCCCGCAACGGGGCGCTGATTTACGTTACAACATTGAAATCACTTTAGAGGAGGCCGTTGGCGGTACGGAACAGAAAATACGCATTCCCGTGCTGGTGGTTTGTAGCGAATGTTCCGGCACCGGTGCCAAAAAAGGGTCTGTGCCGATTATCTGCCCGACTTGTCATGGACATGGGCAAGTCCGGATGCAACAAGGCTTCTTTTCGGTTCAACAAACCTGTCCGACTTGCCGAGGTACCGGTAAGCAAATCAAAGACCCTTGTGCCAAATGCCATGGGCAGGGCCGGGTTCAAGAGAGCAAAACCCTGTCGGCCAAGATTCCCGCCGGTGTCGATACGGGCGACCGTATCCGTTTGACAGGCGAAGGCGAGGCTGGCGAACGGGGCGCGCCGCCAGGCGATTTGTACATCGAAATAAGGGTTAAAGAGCATGAAATTTTTACCCGGGACGGTGCTAACTTATACTGCGAAGTGCCTATCAGTTTTGTGACCGCCTGTTTGGGGGATGAAATTGAAGTGCCGACCCTCGATGGTAAAGTGATGCTGAAAATTCCTCCCGAAACCCAAACCGGTAAAACCTTCCGGTTGCGCGGCAAGGGGGTCAAGCCGGTACGGGGTGGCCCGGTCGGGGATATGATGTGTAAAGTTTCGATTGAAACACCCATCAATTTGACCAAAGAGCAAAAGGCCTTGGTGCAAAAGTTAGGCGAATCTTTAACGGGTGGCGGCAAACACCATAGCCCCCAGGAACACTCGTTTCTGGATGGTGTTAGGGAATTTTTTGACAAATTGACGGGATAGCCGATGGTTCGGATAGCGGTGGCCGGTGCGTCCGGGCGAATGGGCTTGGCTTTGATCAAAGCTGCGGTGTTAAATCGGCAGGTCCGGTTGACAGTGGCCGTCGCTCGACCGGGAAGCGCCTGGGTAGGCAAGGATGCGGGGGAACTGGCCGGGATTTCTGCAATAGGCATCCTGGTAGTCGACGATCTGTCGCCGATGATGGATCAGTTTGATGTGTTAATTGATTTTACCCGCCCCGAACCTTCCTTGGCTTTTTTGGCGTTATGCCGTAGCAAGCAAAAAAAATTGGTGATTGGCACCACCGGTTTTACCGATGCCGAAAAGCAACGCATTCATGATGCAGGGTATGAAATGGCCATCGTCATGGCGCCGAACATGAGCGTCGGGGTAAACTTATCCCTGAAAATTCTGGAACTGGCGGCAAAAGTGATGGGGGGGTATACGGACATAGAAATCATTGAAGCCCATCACCGCCATAAAGTGGATGCGCCTTCGGGCACCGCTTTGTGCATGGGTGAAGTCATCGCCAAAACGTTAGGCCGTGATCTCAATGAATGTGCGGTCTATGGCCGGGAAGGGATAACCGGTGAGCGCCAGCCTTCGACTATCGGTTTTTCTACCATCCGGGCGGGTGACATAGTCGGCGAGCATACGGTCATGTTTGCCGACGAAGGGGAGCGCATTGAGATTACCCACAAAGCAACTAGCCGGATGACTTTCGCCAATGGGGCGGTGAGGGCGGCGGTTTGGTTGGCGGAAAAACATCAAGGTTTATTCGACATGCAAGATGTTTTAGGTTTAAAGGACTAGCCGGGTGCCATCCTTATGCTGAACGCATATTATCCATCCATCAGATGGGTGGATGGTTGTTGTCGGGTAAAAAAAACCCCTAACACGGAGCCGCATTAGGGGCGAAAACACAAGCAGAAGTTATGAGGAGTTGCTGCTTGAAGGTATAACACCAGGAGGTGGTTGAACGGTAAAACTTAATTTTTTAAGTGACCGGCCTTGACAATGTTGCTGTAAATGGCGGCACTGGCAAACAACACGGTAGAGACAATAAATTGTCCTGAAATGAAGCTCCAAATCCCGATGATAAACATTAAGCCAATCAGGATATCTTTAGTAAAATCATTCATGATGAAAGTCCTCTTTAAACTGATTGAAAACAGGGTAGTAGCTTAAGCTGTCGGTCAGTTAACATTGCTCGGAAAGCTTTTCCGCTTAAACTGGGGACTATCATACAGTCATATTTTTTGTATACAATACTCGATACAATAAATTGATTATCAATTATTGAGAAACATTTAAAAAGTCAAGAGATTTTTTCAGAAGACTGGTTTCTGCAAAATAGCCTCGAATACGGGATGCTGATGATCAAGCCTAATAAAAAAGCCAAGCGGGCGGCTATGGCGAATTCCAAAGCAGCGGGGGGAACTTAAGTGGATAAATTGACCAGTATGAATGTTTTTGTGCGGGTAGCGAAAGCGGGAAGTTTTGCCGGTGGTGCCCGTGAGTTGGATATTTCCCGGGCAATGGCGACTAAGCACATCATGCAACTCGAAAACAGCCTGGGTACGAGGTTATTCAATCGGACCACCCGCAGTCTAAGCCTGACCGATGTCGGCGCTTCTTACCTAGAGCGATGCCATCAGGTGCTTCAAGATGTGGAGGAAATGGAAGCGGCGGTGACGCACTTGCAAACCGAACCGCGTGGGGTTTTAAAAATCAGCGCTCCTCCAGTCATCGGCGCCACGCACATCACCCGGGCGATAGTCGAATTTTTAAAAACCTATCCTGACCTCACTGTCGACTTGATTTTACAGTCAACCCCTAGCGACATGATTGATGAGGGGATTGATATCGCCATTTACTTGGGCAATTTGGATGACACCAGCATGGTCGCTAGAAAACTCGCCAGTTCTAGCATGGTGGTTTGCGGCTCGCCCGATTACCTGGCCCGCTTTGGGATCCCCGAAAAACCTGAAGATTTAAACGACCATAGCTGCTTGGTTAATTGGGCGAGCGCACCTAGAAATAAATGGCATTTTAAAAGCCCTTCAGGTAATTCGACCATCGTCGTAACCGGGCGCATGCAAGCCAATGTGGCCGATGCATTGAGGGTAGCCGCGGTTGAAGGCATGGGTCTGGTGATGTTGGCTTCTTATGTCGTTAGCCGTGATATTGAAAAAGGTAAGTTAAAGCCCGTGTTGGAAAGTTACACATTACCGCCCTTGGATATCCATGCCGTCTACCCGCACAGAAAATATTTATCGGCTAAGGTCAGGCGGTTTTTGGAGTTTTTACAGGAGTGGTTAGGCCCCAGAGTCAGTATGCCAAACCATGATTCTTGACCCTAAAGGAATGAATGCGATAATGGCAACCCAAAACGGGTGATTGATTGGCGGGTCTATGCTATTTTGCCAAGCTACTTGACCCATAAGAACGTGTTTTAAAAGCTACTACGCGGTTCGATGGCTGCGTTGTGCGGTACTCGACAGTCTGCGGTACACGCAGGTGATGCGCTCCGTGTGCCTCGGCAACTGCTCCTGCGTCGTCTAAAGTGCCTACTGTTGGTGCTCTCGGTCGCTGTT
>DBNZ01000166.1 GCA_002299495.1 Methylococcaceae bacterium UBA659 | reverse complement strand
CAACATGGCATGACCATGATTTCACTAATATTTTTGCTATGCAGCATCGGTTTTGTAGCGATGTTGGTGTTAAAAATAGGGCCGATTTATTTAGACCACAGCAAGGTGACGGCTGCTTTGGCGGCAGTTGAAGAAGGCGTGGACGTACTCAATAAAAGCGATCATGAAATCAGGGATATGGTGAACAAACGCTTTAATTTGAATTATGTCACGGATGTGACGGCACGGGACTTGGTTATCACCAAAAGCGGTGGTTATTTGAAGGTTGAACTCCAATATGACGTGGTCAAAAATATTATGGGCAACTTAAGCGTGTTGATTGAATTTGATGATGTGGTCGAGCTGGGGCAACCGTGATAAGGAACCCGGGTGTCCTCTCAGAAAAGCTGGGTTTAAGCTTTAACGACCCTGAGCTTTTCAAAATCGCCTTGACCCACCGTAGTGCCGGGGTCAATAACAACGAGCGCTTGGAATTTCTGGGCGATTCCATCTTAGGCTATGTTATCGCGCAACAATTGTACGGCCGTTTCCCCGCAGCCAGTGAAGGCAGCCTAAGCCGTTTGCGGGCCAGTTTGGTGAATGAAACTTCGCTAGCCGGTTTGGCCCGCAAGCATAAATTGGGCGATTATTTGCTGTTAGGCCAAGGGGAAATGAAAAGCGGGGGCTATGACCGCGATTCCATCCTGTCCGATGCGTTGGAAGCCATCATGGGGGCGATATTTAAGGATCAAGGCATCGCTGCCTGCCAGCACTGGATTGAATGGTTGTTTGAAGACAAATTGCATGATTTACCGCTGGACAGCGATGGCCAAAAAGACCCTAAAACCCGTTTGCAGGAACTGATGCAGGCAAAGCGCTTGGATTTGCCCGAATATATCTTGCTAAGCATGGGCGGGTCTGCACATGAACAAACCTTTACCGTGCAATGTGCGGTGCAGTTGATTGCAGACACCACCACGGGCGTTGGCATCTCCAGAAAAAAAGCCGAGCAACAGGCGGCGGAACAAATGCTCGAATTGCTCGCGCAGGCCGCCTGATGAAATGTGGTTTTATCGCCCTGATCGGGCGGCCGAATGTCGGCAAATCGACTTTGATGAACCATTTGCTCAGGCAAAAAATCAGCATTACCTCGCGCAAGCCGCAAACCACCCGGCATCGTATTTTGGGCATAAATACCCATGCGGCCGGGCAAGCGATTTATATTGATACGCCCGGGATGCACGATTCTGAAAAACGCGCCCTTAACCGCTATTTGAACCGCGCCGCGGACGCTACCTTGTTAGGTGTCGATGCGGTGGTTTGGTTATTGGACGGGCCGTTTTGGCAAGAATACGACGGCATCATCATAAAAAAACTCAAACAAGCCGGGTTGCCGGTGATCCTGGCCGTCAATAAAGTGGATAAAGTGAAAGACCGGGATGCGATGCTGGCGTTTTTCGCCGATGCCACGCAAAAGTTCCCGTTCACCGAGTTGATTCCCATATCGGCCTTGAAAAACATCAACCTTGACAAGCTGGAAAGCTTAGCGATGGGTTTGTTGCCGGAACGCGGTCATATTTATCCCGAAGATCAAGTCACCGACCGCCCGGAGCGTTTTTTGGCGGCGGAAATCATCCGCGAAAAACTGACCCGCCGCTTAGGTGCGGAATTGCCCTATGTGCTGACCGTGGAAATCGAGCGTTACGAAGAGCATCCCGGCATCACTAAGATTTACGCCATCGTTTGGGTGGAAAAGCCATCGCAAAAAGCGATTGTCATCGGCAAAGACGGCGAAATGCTGAAAAAAGTCGGCACCGATGCCCGTTTGGACATTACAAAACTGCTGGATCAAAAAGTGTATTTACAGCTTTGGGTCAAGGTGAAGTCCGGTTGGTCGGACAGCGAACGGGCGTTGCAAAGCTTGGGGTTTAATGACGGCTGAGACGGTCAGCCTGCAACCGGCGTTTGTGTTGCGGCGGCAACCGTACCGCGAAACCAGCCTGATTTTAGATGTGTTGACCCGCGACCACGGCAGGGTTCCGCTATTGGCGAAGGGGGTCCGGAAAGCGAAATCGAAAACCCTGGCCCTGCTGCAACCGTTTGTGCCGCTGGCCTTGTCGTATCTGGGCAAGTCCGCCCTAAAAACCTTGACCCATGCCGAAGCCAGCGCGGCCCCACTTAGCTTGCCTGGGCTGGCCGTATACTGCGGCTTTTATGCCAATGAATTGGTCGGCTGTTTCCTGCATCAGCATGACCCGCATCCGGAACTGTTTGCCGATTATCACCAGTGCCTTAGGCGACTCGCGGCCGGCTTGGCATTGGCAGCCACGCTGCGTGGGTTTGAATTGGCCTTGCTTAGGCACTGTGGCTATGGCTTGCAGTTGGCTGTCGATAGCCACGGGCAAGCCCTGATAGGCCGCCAGCGTTACCGGCTGGAGGAAAATAACGGCTTTCAGGCCGATGACCAAGGTATGTATTCTGGCGCGGCGCTGCTCGCCATCAGCAATAACGAGTTTCATCATCCCAACGTGCTCGGCGAGGCTAAGCGGCTGCTGCGGACGGTCATTGACGGCCATTTGCAAGGTAGGCCGCTACACAGCCGCAGCGTTATCAACCAAGTGTTAAAAACCCATGAACACAGCTGAATCACCCATCCTGCTAGGCGTCAACATCGACCATATCGCCACCTTAAGACAAGTCCGTGGCACCCGCTACCCGGAACCGGTGCACGCCGCGCTAGTGGCCGAGAAAGCCGGAGCCGACGGCATCACCGCGCATTTGCGGGAAGATCGCCGCCACATCCAAGACCGCGACATTTACTTGCTGAACGATATGCTGCACACCCGCCTGAACCTGGAAATGGCGGTGACCGCTGAAATGCTGGCGATAGCCCGGAAAGTCAAACCTTATGCCTGTTGCCTGGTGCCGGAAAAGCGCGAGGAACTGACCACCGAGGGCGGCTTGGACGTGGCCGGGAACTTGCCGTGCATGGCCGAGGTTTGCGAGCAACTGGCCGAGGCGGGCATTGCGGTGTCGTTGTTCATAGACCCTGACTTGCATCAAATCGACGCCGCCGTCGCCGCCGGTGCGCCGGTGGTGGAATTGCACACCGGCGCCTATGCTAAGGCGGCCAATCCCGAAGCACTGGCCGGGCAATTGCGACGGCTACGGCAAGCCGCCCGCCATGCCCGCCAGGCCGGCCTGCAAGTCAACGCCGGGCATGGTCTTAATTACCACAACGTCGAGGCCATTTGCGCCATCCCGGAAATCATCGAGCTCAATATTGGCCA
>DBNZ01000097.1:9038-9821 GCA_002299495.1 Methylococcaceae bacterium UBA659 | reverse complement strand
TGGCGGTGATGCTTTCGGCGTTGCCGTCGAACGCGAAGATGTCGGCGACGTGCCAACTGGTGGCGCCGGGTCTAAGCGGGGTGGCGCCGGTGGTGGTGGTGTTGTTGTTAAAAAAGCCGGTGCCGGTGNNTTGGCGTAGGAGACGGTGTCGGTAGTACCGCCTAGGCCATCGATGTAGTCGTTGCCGGCAGTGGCGAGCATGAGGTTGGCGTTGCCGTCGTTGGCGTTGGCGGCTAGGCCGTCGCCGATGATGATTTGGCCGCCATCGCTGAAGGTAAAGTTGGCCCGGGCGATTTGGTCTTGGGTGATGCCGGTTAGGGTTAGGGTTTTGGTACCGCCGTTTACGGTGAAGCCTAAGGTTACGTTTGCGCCGCTAGTTATGGTTAAGTTGTTGGCGGTGATGCTTTCGGCGTTGCCGTCGAACGCGAAGATGTCGGCGACGTTCCAACTGGTGGCGCCGGGTCTAAGCGGGGTGGCGGTGAGGGCGGTGGTGGCGTTGTCGTTGTTAAAAAAGCCGGTGCCGGTGTCGGAGTATCTAAAAGTAGCCATGGTGTTGCTCCAAATGTGTTAGTGGGTGAAAGGTTAAGAGGTTGTAAAGGTAATGACGGTTGATCCGGCCTTATTAAGGTTTAAGTGCCGTTCGCTTTGAGCGGGTCGAGAGGTGCGAGCGCTGCGACGGGCTTTGCACGAACGGTTTAAGCTTTAAAGGGCCGGATGACTAACGTGAGGTTTATCTTTTCGCAATGCGAGTTATGCAAGTTTTAAACCATTTTTTGGCGCGGA
>DBNZ01000097.1:7142-8651 GCA_002299495.1 Methylococcaceae bacterium UBA659 | reverse complement strand
GATTTTAGGGGCGGTTGTGCGGGTGCGATTTCTGCCCAATTTTGTCACTTATGGACAAAATAAGCGGTCATGGGGCGGGGCTTGCGGCCATCATGGGTTTTTCTTGGCGCAGTTCTTTGTCTGTGCTTGCTATTTGTCGCGCCGCCCCCATAATCGCATTTTGGCAACACGAGTTGGGGATACCGTTATGGATACGCTGGAAATGAAAGAGTTAGAGCACGCCCATCACTGGGTGCCGGTTTTGCCGCTTAGGGATGTGGTGGTTTATCCGCATATGGTGATCCCGTTGTTCGTGGGCAGGGAAAAATCTATAGATGCCTTGGATGCGGCGATGCGGGATAGCAAGCAAATTTTGTTGGTGGCGCAACGGGAGGCGGAAGTGGATGAGCCGGATTTTGGCGATCTTTATTTGGTCGGGACGCTGGCTAATATTTTGCAGTTGCTGAAATTGCCGGACGGTACGGTTAAGGTGTTGGTGGAGGGGAGTCAAAGGACGTCGGTGCTGGATTATCAGGAAACGGAGGGGTTTTTTTCGGCGTTGGTGCAGCCTTTGGCTGAGTTGCTGCAACTTTCAGACCAAGAGCAGGATGTGTTGCAGCGCACGGCGATCAGTTCGTTTGAGCATTATGTCAAGCTGAATAATAAGATCCCTCCTGAGGTGTTGACTTCGTTGGCGGGGGTGGATGACCCTAGCCGCTTGGCCGATACTATGTCCGCTCATATGAGTTTGAAAATCAACGAAAAACAAATTATTTTGGAAACCGCTGATGTGGGTGAGCGGTTGGAGAAGTTGATGACGCTGATGGAGGGCGAGGTGGATATCTTGGAAATGGAAAAGAAGATCCGTGTCCGGGTGAAGCAGCAAATGGAGAAAAATCAAAGGGAGTATTACCTTAATGAGCAAATGAAGGCGATCCAAAAGGAATTGGGGGAAATGGAGGATGTGCCTAATGAGATCGATGATTTGGAGAGAAAAATCACCGCAGCGGGGATGTCAAAGGAGGCTAAGGCTAAGGCGGATGCGGAGCTGAATAAGCTTAAGTTGATGTCGCCGATGTCGGCGGAGGCGACGGTGGTGCGGAATTACATCGATTGGATGGTTAATGTGCCGTGGAAAAAACGCACTAAAGTCCGGCATGATCTAAAAATAGCCGAGCAGGTTTTGGAGACCGAGCACTATGGCTTGGAAAAAGTGAAGGAAAGGATTCTGGAGTATTTGGCGGTGCAGCAGCGGGTGAAGCAGTTGAAGGGGCCCATTTTGTGTTTGGTCGGCCCGCCCGGGGTGGGCAAGACGTCGTTGGGCGAGTCGATTGCGCGGGCGACTAACCGTAAGTATGTGCGGATGGCGTTGGGCGGTGTCCGTGATGAAGCGGAGATCCGTGGCCATAGGCGGACGTATATCGGTTCTATGCCGGGTAAGATTTTGCAAAACCTGGCTAAGGTTAAAATACGCAACCCTTTGTTTTTGTTGGACGAAATAGATAAAATGGCGCAGGATTTCCGGGGCGA
>DBNZ01000097.1:5637-6830 GCA_002299495.1 Methylococcaceae bacterium UBA659 | reverse complement strand
CAGGATTTCCGGGGCGATCCGGCCTCGGCCTTATTGGAGGTGCTGGACCCTGAGCAAAACCATACGTTTGCCGATCATTATCTGGAGGTGGATTTCGATTTGTCCGATGTCATGTTTGTGGCGACCGCGAATACTATGAATATCCCGCCGGCGTTGCTGGATCGGATGGAGGTTATCAGGCTGTCGGGCTATACCGAAGATGAGAAAATTAATATCGCGTTGCGCTATCTTATCCCTAAGCAAATCAAAAATAACGGCTTAAAACCAACCGAGATCCAGATCACAGAAGCGGCGGTGCAGGATATGGTCAGGTATTATTCAAGGGAGGCGGGGGTTAGGAATCTGGAGCGGGATGTTTCTAAGATTTGCCGTAAAGTGGTGAAGAATTTGTTGCTGGCTAAGGCTCCAGGGGATATTAGGGTTAGTCCTGAGAATCTGTCGGATTATTTGGGGGTCAGGCGTTTTAGTTACGGTATCGCAGAGCAGCAAGACCAGATCGGCCGCGTGACAGGCCTGGCTTGGACGGAAGTGGGCGGGGAGTTGTTAACTATTGAAACCGCCGTGATCGCGGGTAAGGGTAAGCAGTTGGCTACCGGCAAGTTAGGCGATGTTATGAAGGAGTCTATCGAGGCGGCAATGACGGTGGTGAGAAGCCGGGCTGATGTGTTGGGCATCAATCATGAGTTGTTCCAGCAAAATGATATTCATATTCATGTGCCGGAAGGGGCGACGCCTAAGGATGGCCCAAGCGCGGGCATCGCTATGTGTACGGCCATTATTTCGGCGTTGACTAAAATCCCGGTGCGGGCGGGTGTCGCTATGACCGGGGAAATTACGCTCCGGGGCGAGGTGTTGCCAATTGGCGGCCTTAAGGAAAAGTTGCTGGCCGCCCATAGGGGGGGGGTGATGACGGTGTTGATCCCTATGGAAAATGAAAAAGATCTGGCGGAAATCCCGGAAAATATCAAGGGCAATCTCGATATTAGGCCTGTGCATTGGATAGACGAGGTGTTGGCGGTGGCACTACAGTATTTGCCGGTGCCTAAAGAAAAGTTGGTCGCAGATGAGTCCTTGGGCAATGACAAGGAGCCGGGGATTAATGTAAAGCCGGTTGTGACGGCGCATTGATATGGGCGCGTTAATGCCTGCGGCGACGGTGTATCCGCCGGGGTTTTGTGGCTTGACACTTAGGC
>DBNZ01000097.1:500-5315 GCA_002299495.1 Methylococcaceae bacterium UBA659 | reverse complement strand
GGCTTGACACTTAGGCATGGCAGTTGATATAAATCGCCCTTTGTTGTTTGTGTTGCGGTCGCCGGGTCGATAAGGCTTGCAGACATTTTGAATTATCGTAAAACCATTTCCTAAGGGGGAGTCATGAATAAATCGGAGCTTATCGACGCTATGGCTGAATTTGCTGACTTATCAAAAGCGGATGCAGGACGGGCATTAGAAGGCTTTATCGGCTCGGTGACGGCAGCGTTAAATCGTGGGGATTCTGTTGCTTTAGTGGGTTTTGGCACTTTTTCTGTGAAAGAAAGGGCGGAGCGTAAAGGCCGTAATCCACAAACTGGAGAAGAGATAATGATTAAGGCAGCAAAAAATCCTGCATTTAAAGCTGGTAAAACTTTAAAAGATGCGGTAAACTGATTTTTATCAGTCGGGTGCTTAGCTCAGCTGGGAGAGCATCGCCCTTACAAGGCGAGGGTCGGGGGTTCGAACCCCTCAGCACCCACCAGACTTTGGAGTGGTAGTTCAGTTGGTTAGAATACCGGCCTGTCACGCCGGTGGTCGCGGGTTCGAGCCCCGTCCACTTCGCCAAACCAATCAAAAGCCCCGTACCCTATGGTTCGGGGCTTTTTTTTTGTTTCATTCGGTCAATTTTTTGGGGTTTTTTTAATGTTGACAAAAATAAGGGAAAAAACGCAGGGTACTTTTGCTACCGTGATTTTGTTAATGATTGGCGTGCCGTTTGTGCTGTGGGGCATCAATAACTACATGGACGGCGGCCGCGAAAAAGCAGTGGCGTCGGTTGGGGATAAGGATTTCTATCAACGCGATGTGCTCATGGCTTATGAGCAATACGGCCGGGAGTTCGCGGGTTTGGGCATGGATGAGGCGTTTTTGAAAGCGCAGGCGTTAGATAAACTGATCAAGGATGAGGTCTTGTTGCAATATGTGCGTGCGCGCCGTATGGCGATCACCGACGATGATGCCCGGAATTTCATCAAAACTTTGCCTTATTTCCAAACGGATGGGGGGTTTGATGAGAGCAAATACAAGTCGTTGCTGGCGTCACAACGGTTATCCTCCGCTGAGTTTGTAAGCAGGGTTAAACAGGGTATGTTGATGCAGCAATTTCAGGACGGTGTGGTCAATAGTGCCTTCGCTACGGTTTATGATGTGGAGCGTTTTTTTTATATCCAAAATCAACGGCGTGATGTGGAATATTTGACGGTGCCTTTGCAAAAAGTTGATGCTAACCCGACGGACGATGAAATTGCGGCCTACTATCAGGGACATCAAGACCAATTTGAAAAGCCTGAGCAAGTCGCGGTTGAATATGTTCAGTTGTTGTTAGCGGATATCGCCGATAAAGTGGAGTTCACCGATGAACAGTTGAGGGCATTCTACGAGGAGCAAAAAGATCGCTTCACTACCCAGGAACGCCGAAAAATCAGCCATATTTTGTTCCTGGTCAATGACCAGACCCGTGATGAGGCGGCGGCGCTACAGAAAGCTAAGCAGGCCCGGCAGGACTTAGCCACGAAAGATTTTGCTCAATTGGCGGCGGAGTTGTCCGAGGATACGGCAACCGCTAAGCAAGGGGGAGATTTGGGGTTGTTTAATGAGGGGGTGATGGAGCCAGCCTTTGATAAGGCGGTCTTTGGGTTAAAGTTAGGGGAGGTTTCGGAGCCGGTGCGCTCGTCATTCGGTTATCACTTGCTTAAAGTGACGGAGCTGACGCCTAAAAAAATCAAATCTTTTGCAGAGGTGAAGGACAGTTTGGTCAAGGAGTACCGGAAAAACCAAGCGGAGACTTCGTTTTATGAGTTGGCGGCGCGATTGTCTGAGCTAAGCTTTGAAAATCCCGACAATCTACAGACGGTGGCGGAGACTTTGGGTTTGCAGATCAAAAAGACCGGGTTGTTTACCGCCGCCCAAGGTGAGGGGGTGGCCGCAAATGATAAGTTTCGCAGTGCGGCGTTCTCTGGCGAGGTTAAACAGGGCAATAATAGCGAGGCTGTTGAGTTAGATGCCGGCAACGTGGCGGTGTTAAGGCAAGTCGAGCGGATACCGGCGGCAACGCGGGATTTGTCTGAAGTGAAGGGGACGATAGTTGACGCTTTGAGGTCAGAAAAAGCTAAGGCACTGACTCTGGAAAAGGCCAATCGGGTCAAAGCCAGCTTGATGGCGGGGGCAAGCTGGCCGGATTTGGCGGCGGAACATAAATTAGCGTTGCAGCAAGTACAAGGTTTGCTAAGGCAAGACACGCACTTGCCGATCCCATTGTTGGAAGCGGTGTTCAGGGCGCCAAAACCGGTAGGCGGCAAGACCGGCCATTTTGTCGTAGCTTTGCCCGCTGGCGAACAAGTGGTGGCCGGTGTGACTAAAGTGACGGAAGGCGTCATGTCTGACCAGGACAAGAAAAAAATGGATTTGGCTTTGCAAAATATGGGTCGTTCATTTGGGCAAAGTGAGTTCAATGCCATGGTGAACAGCCTCCAGGCCAGAGCCGATGTTAACATCAACAGAAGACCCGAGACGACGGAATAATCCGGTTTTATGGTCATGCAAACGGTAGATTTGGCGTTTGAGGAATTTGGCCATTCCGGGCTCGGGCATCCGCCGCTGGTCATTCTGCATGGCTTTTTTGCCTCATCCCGGAATTGGCGCTTGATGGCTCAGAAATTGTCCGGCCAACGCCATACGGTTGTCTTGGACCTGAGAAATCACGGCCGGTCGCCCCACCATTCACTTATGGATTATCCGTCTATGTCGGCCGATGTATTGGCTTTCATGGCAAGAATGAAATGGTCTAAGGTGAGTTTGCTGGGTCACAGCATGGGCGGTAAGGTGGCAATGTGGCTGGCTTTGAAGCAACCGCAGCGGGTGGAAAAGCTGGTGGTTGCCGATATTGCCCCGGTCGGCTATCCGCATAATTTTAAAGCCTGGGTGATGGCTTTAAAATCGTTGCCTTTAGCAGAGCTTAGCAATAGAAAACAGGCGGAAACTTTTTTGGCTGAGGCGATCCCGGATGTGGCCTATCGGCAGTTTCTATTGCAGAATTTGTGGTGGCAAGAAAACCGGTACGCTTGGCGTATTGATTTGGATATTTTTGCCACCGCAGCACCCGCCATTGCGGCTTTTCCAGAGACTCTGGGTATGCGCCCTTTTACGGGAAAAGCGTTGTTTGTGGCCGGGGCTAATTCAAGTTATGTTAAAGCCAAAGATGTCTTGCCTATGTTCCCCGATGCCATTTTAAACTATGTGGAAAAAGCCGGTCACTGGCTGCATGTGGAGCAACCAGAGGCGTTTATTCGGCGGGTCGAGGCATTTTTGGCAGACGGGTAGTTGCGGTTTAGCGGCTATTTAAGGAATGCTTATGTCCGGGCAGGGCGTATGCCGCCCATTTGATGTAGGCGTCGGTGTGTTCATGGCGTTTACGGTTACGTTTTCGTTTTCCCTTAGGTTATAAGACCAAACAGGCATGGCTCTATGGTAGTTTTATGGACTGACGCGCTGGTATTTTTGTTGGTTTTAATCGTGGTGGGTGTGGCTGTCCATTTTCGCGGCAAAGCACATTTCCAACGGCCGTTGCAACAAATTACCGATAATACGACCGGGATGGTGTCTTTGACGGTGTTGTGTTTTTTTGTGCTGGTAGGGTTGTTGGACTCGGTGCATTTTTATGCCAATAAGAATAAGGGTGTAGAAATTATCAGCGCCTTGGATTATGTCGCCGCCCCATTGCGCGAACATAGCGAAAAAACGTATTCGGCGCCTTTCGCGGCAAATCTTTACAGTAGGGAAGTGATGGAATTGCCGGGTGGCGACAAACAATGGGTCTACCCGCGCTTGGTTTTTGGCGGGGCGCATTTGCAGGACCCTGAGCGCCAATTAGCAAGGGACATTGCCCAAAAGACATGGCTGGGTTTGGTCGGGGGGGCGGGGATTGCCCTCCTGATGCTGATGGCCTGGACTTTTTCGTTACGGCGAAAGGGGGCAATACGGCCACCCGGCAAAACCACAAAAGCGGTTAAGGCGACGCTGTTTTGTTTGGTGACGGGGGTTTATTTACTGGGGTATTTGTCCGGTTATTATCATGTTTTCGGAACCGATAAAGTGGGCGAAGATGTGTTTTATCAAGCAATAAAAAGCATACGCACCGGTTTGGTTATTGGGACTTTGACAACTCTGGTCATGTTGCCTATGGCCATCGCTTTAGGGTTGTTGGCCGGTTATTTTCAAGGCTGGGTCGATGATGTCATCCAATACATTTATACCACTTTGAATTCGATACCCAGCGTGTTGCTGATTGCTGCGGCGATTTTGATGGTGCAGGTGTATATGGCCAACCATGAGCAGGCATTCGCCAGTGTTTTGATGCGGGCCGATATCCGATTGTTGTTTTTATGTTTAATCCTGGGCGTGACCAACTGGACGGGGTTGTGTCGCCTGCTAAGGGCTGAGACCTTGAAGCTTAGGGAAATGGAATATGTCCAAGCCGCGAAAGCCTTAGGGGTAAAACAAGGCCGGATACTGTCGCGCCATATTTTGCCCAACGTCATGCATATCGTATTGATTTCGGTGGTGTTGGATTTTAGTGCTTTGGTTCTGGCGGAGGCGGTTTTGTCCTACATCAACATCGGCGTTGACCCTGCGACCTATAGTTGGGGCAATATGATTAACGGCGCACGGTTGGAGATGGCGCGTGAGCCGATAGTTTGGTGGTCTCTAGCGGCCGCCTTCAGTTTTATGTTCGCCTTGGTGTTGTCGGCCAACTTATTTGCCGATGCAGTGCAATCGGCGTTTGATCCTAGGCGCTCTGCAATATAGATTTCTCGG
>DBNZ01000097.1:0-129 GCA_002299495.1 Methylococcaceae bacterium UBA659 | reverse complement strand
GCACAAGTACCCTGAAGAGGGCAAGTTCATTGGTTCGATAAGCCCGCCATCACCATCACCCAAAATTTGATTTAAATCCCGGCGCTTTTTTCTGCCGACCTTAATTGATAACCCATTTTATTGGCATGC
>DBNZ01000217.1:1477-2919 GCA_002299495.1 Methylococcaceae bacterium UBA659 | reverse complement strand
GTTTTGCTGGTCTTCGTTATAAGCGGCGGGTTCGTAGCCCATTGTCCTCAGCAACAAGGCTATCCATTCCCGCGTGGTAAATTCTTCCCGCGCTTTTACCAGCTGCTCAAGCCGAACTTTACCCGATTGCATAGGGTGGAATTCGGTCAGTTCAACCACGTTTATTTTGCCTTCAGGACGGACAAACAAACGCCCGGCACCCCATTGACCGCCTTCTAGTAGGATTTGGTTGGCGTTTAAGACTTCATCCGAAACACGGGCGTTGCGTTCATCCAGGCAAGGGATGGTTAAGAGCTTTTCGCCTTTCTTAATGTCTATGCGGACATCAAAGCGATCCAGCAAAACAATGGATTCACCAGAATGTAAGCGGTATTTGATTTTTTCTTTTTCATTTTTGGCGGGTAAATGCCGACTCATAAAATCGGTGATGGCTTGGTAAATTTCCGCATCCGTTTGATCTGGCTTTTTAAAACGGGAAATCAGCCATTCTTCAACGAAACTGGGAATGGTGCGTTTTTCACGGATTTTCAATTGCCGGACTAAGGCCTTATCAATGGTCAATTCAGCGAAAGCGGCGGCAATTTTTGCGTCGAGCTGCCCAGGGTCTATAGCTGTCAAAACATGTCCTCAAAACTTTGCGTGCCTGCATCTTTTTCAAGCAAGGAAGCGGGGAATTTAACCGTTAATAATTTATGGTCTTGTTCATGAACCCCCGCATAGTGATAAGTCAGCAAAAACTCAATTTCAGTAAAGCCTTCTTGTTCTTGTGTGGAGCTAAAACCTAGCATTAAGTTTTGGGTTTTATGCGCCCTTAAGCTATCCAAGTTGCCCTTACCTACAAAAGGTTGCTTCAAACTGATTTCAATCGCCGTTAAATCCTTATCGTGGGCGATTAGTTGAATTTCCAATTGCCAATGCTGATCTGCCACCCGTACACATTGGTTATCGGGCAGTTTAATTTCTAAAGGCGTCGTTCCAAGTTGGGGTGGTTTTGAAGATAGCGTGATGCAAGGTATCAAAACTTCTTCTGGCGTGAGTCCGCCGTGCGCCAGTAAGCCACTAGCAGTTAACCTGCATCGCGGTTTGGGAATGGCATATCCGTCCAATAAAGCAAAATCAGCGGGCAAAGTGGCTGCGCCTTGTAATTTATAAACTCTATCCTTGCATTCACCTAGGGCTTGGCCTTGGTAAAAATGCTGGGTGACGGTCATACCGTGATCGGCAGTGATAAAAAACACAATATCCCTGTTCAGCAAGGCCGCATCTTTTTTCCAAGAGTGCAGCATAGTTTTAATTTGGTGCATTATCGGTTGAATATCGTCACGATGCTTATTAAAGCTCGGGCAATCATGCAGGCGTTCGTCTAGGCGATTTTCAAAATACACCAACAATTGGGTCTCGTCTTCAATACGTTCGGACTTTTCCGACCAACTATTCAGCAC
>DBNZ01000217.1:0-1055 GCA_002299495.1 Methylococcaceae bacterium UBA659 | reverse complement strand
GCCATTTTGCCCACTTCTGTCAAAGTAGGCAGCGGTGCAAACAAGGGCGCTTGATGCAAAACCAGCGAGTCCATGCCTTGCAAGACTTGCATCACTTTATCCTGATTTAAGGCTGATAAGGCATCGACCATGACAATGACTGCCACATAGCCTTGCTGTAAATAGCCTTTGACTTTAGCAGAAAATTGCCGCCAATCGTGCTTCGAGCGCGGCACTCGTGCCGATTGTGCCGCCAGCAACCAATCGCTAAAACTGATGTTAATGGCTTCATCCAATTCATGTTTATCTAAAAAGGCTTGGCGGCAATAACCAAAATAGCCTTCGCTCCAATGGATGGCCTCATCCACGGTAGCAGAGGCGGATAGCAAGGGATAACCCGCCAAATAGTTCTGAAAAGTATCTGCTAACAGCCGCGCCTGTTCACTGTTGAAACTTTGTAACTTAGCCAGTAAAGCAGGTGTCAGTAAATCACGGCGGTTGCCAACGCGTTCTTGAACGGCATCAAGCAAGCTAGGCCAATCAATCAGGCATTCGGCTAAAGTTTCGGGCGGGATTTCGCGGGTAAGGATTTTTCGGTCAAGCGCAGCGAAAGCCGACAAATATTTATCAGGCAAACCATTGGCTTGGTCTTCTGGTAAGGGCATCGCTGGCATGGCTTGCAGAATGCTTGAATCGGCAGTTTTCGGCGGTAGGGCCAGGTTAAGCTGATGGGTGCTTATCAACGCGCGTAAATGTTCTAAATGCTGTTGGCAAGCAAAATGGCTAAAGAAAGCGGCAGGATTTTGTGCTTTTTGCCATTCACCAATAAAGCACTGCGCGGACTTCTGTTCAAATCCCAAAGTTGCAATTAAATGCTGGCAAAACGCCTGTTTAAGCGCCTCAACTTCCAGCAAGAGATGAAGCGCGGAACCATGCTGGCTAAGTATTGCAACAAAATTTTGGGAGTCGGTTTCAAGCAACTCTGGAATACATGCCCACAAGACCTGTTCGGCAAACTGTTCGGTAATCTCAGGAGCGACGAAAGTTTTTTGCAATAAACCTAGGCTTACAATCAA
>DBNZ01000203.1:16084-16316 GCA_002299495.1 Methylococcaceae bacterium UBA659 | reverse complement strand
CGTGGTCATTGAAACCACCGGGCTTCCTGATCTCGCACCCGTCGCCCAAACCTTTTTTGTCGAGCCAGACATTTGCGAATACTATCGCTTAGATGCCATTATCACCGTGGTCGATGCCAAACACGCCCCGCAGCAATTGGACCAACATCACGAAGCCCAAGAACAAGTCGGCTTTGCCGACCGCCTGTTATTATCGAAAACCGATTTGGTCAGCGATGCCGAACGCCAGCAA
>DBNZ01000203.1:0-15711 GCA_002299495.1 Methylococcaceae bacterium UBA659 | reverse complement strand
CATTTTGGCCAGGCGGAGATTAGCGACATTTTGGACATCCACGGCTTTAGCCTGAACGCCATTTTGGAAATAGAGCCCGAGTTTTTACAAGATGTCAGCCATGAACATGACGATGACATCCGCTCGTTTGTTTACCGCACCGACGCCGCCTTTGACGCGGCACGGATTATTGCTTTTATGGATGTCATGGTGAGCAAATACGGCGTGGATTTATTGCGCTATAAAGGCATCCTGCATATCCAAGGCTGTGACCGAAAAGTGATTTACCAAGGCGTGCACATGCTGCTCGCCGACCATATTGGCTTGCCGTGGCCTGCCCACCAAGTACGCCAATCGGTGATGGTGTTTATTGGCCGCAACTTGCCGGAAGCAGAAATCCGCACAGCCTTAGATAGCTGCCTGAATCCCTAAAAAACCGCGCCCACTTATTCTGGGAAGTCATGATGAATGCCGTCACAGCGATACCCGTCACCGTACTCAGCGGCTTTTTGGGCAGTGGCAAAACCACCTTACTTAACCGCCTGTTGACGGAAAATCCGCATTCGGCGGTGATCATCAATGAATTCGGCGACACGCCAGTAGACCCGATTTTGTTACGCGAACACAACATCCCGCTTAGCATCCTGGCGGGTGGTTGCCTGTGCTGCCAAGTGATCGGCTCGCTCTCGCCGCTGCTGAAAAATTTACGCATGGCCTGGGAAAGCAAACCGGACAAACCTTTTGCCCGGATTTTCATTGAGGCCAGCGGCGTCGCCAATCCGGAACCGGTGCTGGACACGTTGTTGCGCGACCGCTGGTTATCGGCGCGTTACCGCTTGGAAGCGATGGTCGCCACCGTGTCGCTGGCCGATGGCGCACAGACTTTGACCCGGTTCCCCGAAGCCCAGTCGCAAGTGGCATGGGCGGACTGCCTGGTACTCACCCACGGCGATTTAGCGACCAGCGCCCAACGCGCAAGCCTAGACCACCTGCTAAACCGGTTAGCGCCGGGGATTCCCCGCCTTTCAGCCTTGCACGGTGAAACCGAGAACCCCGTAACCGCAACTTCCGCTCGCACCTCCCATGACCGTCCATTAACCGCCTTATCAATACCTAAGCACCCGTTTTCAAGCATCATTTTCCAATTTGAACAGCCTGTCGTGTGGCCGCGTTTGCAACCCGTTTTAACCGCGTTATTGACCCGCTTCCAAGAGCAGTTAATTCGCCTAAAAGGCGTGGTTTATACGACGGATGACAACAAGCCCCTGCTTGTCCAAGCCGCACATGGCCGCTTGTACCCACCCGTGTACTTGCCGCTAAGCCCAGAACCAGATGGGCGTGGGCGGTTGGTGTTCATCACGGCGGGGGAGATACCGGACTTGCCAGCTCTGCTGATGGGTGAATATCGGGGTATCAACCGGCTCTATCCAGAGACACCCGCGTAAAAACAGAAACAGCGCAGGGTACTGGTGCCCTCTTCAGGGTAGGCGGCCACCAGCGCCGCCCTCGCCGTGAGGGTGTGGCAAAGTTACCCTCCCTGGCCTTGGATTCCGGCATCCCCCGGCAATCCATGCCGGGGCAGGCTCTGCCAGAATGACGGCTTTCCCTATGTCTTGCTGGGTTCCAATGGATGTCATCGACATGCCCGCTTAAGGCTTTTTTGCTAGCCCAGGTTTTTGAAAACTGTAAATCTCATAATTCAACAGTCCGCTACGGCTCAACGCTTCCGCCACCGAGGTCTCAAAAGCCGCACTCAAGTTGCCTACCCGTCGTTTGGCCGCCAAACGACGGAGGTAGCTGTAGGTCGGCAGGGTGTTTTGGGTGATATCTTTGACTAAGCCGAGTGTAAACCCGGTGTCCTCGGCCAGCCGTAAGTAATCTTTTTGACTGCAACCAAAATTGCAACGACCATAAAACCGCCATGCGGGAAACTTTAGCCTCGCCACCGGACTCAGCAAACGGCTGGGGACAAAATCGGACAAGGCCAAATAACCGCCCGGCCTTAAAACTCGGTACGCTTCTCGAAAAAACTGCCTGCGGTCGGGAAAATGGAAAATACATTCCACCGCCAAAACCACATCGAAAGCAGCGTCTGGGAACGGCAATTGGCAGGCGTCGCCTTGTTTGAAGGCAATGCTGTTTTCGGCCAACGGCAGCACCTGCTCCCGCGCCCGTCGCAATTGCCGTTCATCAATGTTCAAACCGGTTAGCCGCATCCCCTGATGGCGTTCATTGATATGGGCAACCGTGCCACCAAAACCGCAGCCCACATCGAGCACCGCTTGATGATCGCCGAGATGGGCCGCCTGGCACACGTGGGCGCTTAAATTTTCGGCCGCTGCCGCAAAATCGGCTGCCGTCAACAGGGCCTGGCGTGGCTTTTCCCAATAGCCCCAGTGGACGTGGCGGCCAAAACTCTCAGAAACCGCTGGGTTTTGCTGGCTTAGCAACTCCAGTAAATGGTCAAAATAAGGCAGGTGTATTTGTTCTGGTGCGTCATTGTTCATGCTTTGCTCCGGGATTGGCTAGCAGACAGCTGATAAATCAGTCTGCCGGCTTGTAGGGTTTCGGTGACCCGACCGGTTAGGTACCCTCCCCAAAACGGGGTGTTGACGCCTTTGCTGCGCCAATTTTCCGAGTCGACTCGCCATTGCAAATCCGGGTCAAAAATACAAATATCCGCGGCAAAACCCGGGGTCAAAGCCCCTGCTTTCAAACCGAGTATGACGGCGGGGGTTTGGGTCAAGGCGGCGACGCCTTGTTCTAGGGTGATGGCATGTTGGGAAACCAGCTTTAGCGTTAATGGCAACAGGGTTTCTAATGCAGATATGCCCGGTTCCGTTTCTGGGAACGCCCCTAACTTGGCATCCAAATCGTGGGGCTGATGATCCGAACAGATGCAACCGATAATGCCGCCGGCCAGCCCCTGACGGAGATACTCCTTGTCCTTAGCGGTGCGGAACGGCGGCAAGACATGGTAAGCGCTGTCAAACGGAACCATGTCCTCTTCCGTCAAATGCAGTTGATGGATGGCGACATCGGCGGTCACTTGCATACCATATTTTTGTGCTTGCTGGATTTTAATCACCGCCCGGCGGCAGCTGATTTGCCCAAAATGCACTTGGCAACCGGTTAAAACCGCCAGTTCAAGGTATTGGTCCACGGCAATGGTCTCGGCCGTGTCAGGAATGCCGGGCAAGCCATAACGGGTGGCAAATGCCCCTTCATGGGCGCAGCCTTGGTTGCCCAGCCAATAATCGTTGGGCCGACACATGAAAACCAAATCATGGCTGGCCGCATATTCCATGGCCCGCCGTAAAATCAATAAATTGGAAATGGGTCGGCTGGCGTTGCCGACGGCGATGCAACCGGCTTGTTTCAACGATAACATGGAACTTAACTCGTTTCCCTCTAGCCCTTGCGTCAAGGCCGCGATGGGATAGACTTGCGGGTAATGGGCTTTTTGTGCCAACTCTTTGATCAATTCGGCAACGGCCGGGGTATCAATCACGGGCTTGGTGTCCGGTTGCAAACAAAGACTGGTGACACCGGCGCTGGCCGCCGCCGCGGTCTCGCTTTTAAACGTGCCCTTGCGGCTGTGGCCAGGCTCGCGCAGGCGGGTGCTGAGGTCAATAAACCCAGGGCAAATGACCTTGCCTTCGGCGTCAATAACTTCGTCCGCAACGAAACCTTCCGGTTCGGTTAAAACCGAAACAATCTTCCCATCCGCAACAAACACCGAACCTATGTCATCCCGCTCATTGGCCGGGTCAATAATCCGGCCTTGTTTGATTAGAATCTTTGCCATCAAGCGGCCCCTAGTGGCTGCATCGCCATCGACATAATGGCCATCCTGACGGCGATGCCGTTGCTTACCTGCCTCAAAATCACCGATTGCACGCCATCCGCCACCTTGGAATCGATTTCCACGCCCCGGTTAATCGGCCCAGGATGCATGACAATGGCGTCGGGCTTGGCAATTTTCAGCTTGCTTTCGGTCAGGCCAAAACATTTGAAGTATTCCGCTTCGCTGGGCAACAACGCCGTCGTCATGCGTTCCTTTTGCAGACGCAACATGATGATGACATCAATATCTTGGAGACCTTCGTGCAAATTATGGGACACACCAACCCCTAAGGTTTCCACATGGGCGGGCAACAGGGTTTTCGGTGCGATCACCCGCACTTCCGCCACGCCCAGGATGTTCAAGGCTTGGATTTGCGACCGGGCGACCCGGGAATGCAAGATGTCCCCAATGATGGCGACGCGCAGTTTGGCAAAATCTTTTTTCATCTGACGGATGGTGAACACATCCAGCATGGCCTGGGTGGGATGTGCATGCTGGCCATCACCGGCGTTGATAACACTGATATGTGGGGCGCTGTGTTGGGCAATGAAATGCGCCGAGCCGCTGATGTTATGGCGCACCACGAACATGTCCACGAACATCGCCTCCAAATTGCGGATGGTGTCCAACAGGCTTTCGCCTTTGGCGGTTGAGGACGTAGCAATGCTCATGCTGAGCACGTCGGCCGACAGACGGTTGGCCGCTAATTCAAACGTGGTGCGGGTGCGGGTGCTGTTTTCAAAAAACAAGTTGACGATGGTTTTGCCGCGCAGCAGCGGCACTTTTTTGATCTTCTGGCCGGCGCCGCCGACAAAGGATTCGGCCGTATCGAGGATTTCGGCCAACAGGTTTTGGCTTAAACCTTCGACCGTCAAAAAATGCTTGAGCTTACCGTCTTCGGTTAGCTGCAAGTTGCTCATGGTTTGCCGCCTTTCCCTAGACCTTCAAGGTGGATGGCCAAAGGCGGGCGACTGAGTTTGATGCGCTGGTCGGCGGACAGGGTTATTTTGGCTCCAATGCAATCGGGGCTAATCGGGATTTGCTTGCCATCGCGCTGGATTAAAACGGCCAAAACGACTTGATTGGGACGGCCGTAATCAAAAATTTCATTTAAGGCGGCGCGGACCGTCCTGCCCGTATAAAACACATCATCGACCAAAATAATGTCCCGGCCTTCAATATTGGGCGGCAATTGACTTGGCTTGACATTAGGGTGCATGCCCATTTGGGAAAAATCATCGCGGTAAAAGGAAATGTCCAACAAACCGATAGGCTCGGCAATTCCCAACCGGCGCTGCAATTCTGCGGCAATCCATACGCCGCCGGTGTGGATGCCGATCATCAACGGATTGACCAATTGCCTAGCGACGATGGTTTGCCGCAAGGCAGCTTCTAGTGCGTCTAGCAAAGCGTTTATTTCAAGTTTTTCAAAAGACATGCGTTAGCTAAGGGGTGGTTCAACCAGGTCTGTAAAATAAGTTGCGCTGCCAATTGGTCTTGGATCGCCCATAACTTAGCGGCATTGACACCCATCTCATCAAACAGCAACTGCTTGGCTTCATATGTGGACAAGGTTTCGTCTTGTTGGTAAACGGGCAAGCCAAAACGGCCTTCCAACTGGCGGCAAAATTTTTCCATGCGCGGCGTAACGGGGTTGTCGGTGCCATCCATTTGCCTGGAAATGCCGACCACCAAGCCAACCGGCCGCCACTCTCGGATCAACTTGCCGATGGCTTCCCAATTGGGGGTTTGCCTAATGGCGGGGATGGTTTGCAAGGCATTGGCCGTCAAAGTGGTTTTTTGCCCAACCGCAACGCCCGTTTTCTTAACGCCAAAATCAAAGCCCAGGTAAGTGTCGCCTGATAAATTGGCCAGTAACGGGTCTGCGTTAGCCATGTCCGGCCGGTGTCGTCAGGCGGTTGATGTCTATGCCAATTTGGTTGGCGGCCGCATTCCAACGCAGATTGATCGGGGTGTCAAACAGGATTTGTTGGCCAAAGGGAGTGTTCAACCAGGCGTTATCCATGATTTCTTTTTCCAGTTGCCCCTCCCCCCAGCCGGCATAGCCTAACGCGACCAGATAATGGTCTGGCCCTTGCCCTAGGGCTATGGCCTCTAGGACATCCCGCGAAGTGGTCAGCGTAATGGCGTCGGAAATAGACAAACTGGCCGCCCAAGCACCCGCCGGTGTGTGCAGGACAAAGCCGCGGTCTTGCTGCACCGGGCCGCCAGAAAAGACCGGCGCGACACGGGCGGAATCGGAGGTGGCCGCGATATCCATTTGGCTGAAAATTTCACCCAATTTCATCGTGGTGGGTCGGTTGATGACAATGCCCAATGCGCCCTCTTTGCTGTGCTGGCATAAATAAGTCACGGTATGCGAAAAATTCGGGTCCGCAAGGCTAGGCATGGCAATAATAAACTGGTTATTTAAGTAATTGGATTCTTTCATAGGGGTAATTTGCTTCTTCACACCGGGTTCACCGTGCGGTCATGCCGGTTTCGTCCGAAAATATCCAGACCCTGGATATAACCAAAACATCCTGCTGTTTAAGGTTAAGCCCTTTCAGCACATCTAATGGCAACGGCGGAAAAGGTGCGCTCAACCTGACTATCCGCTTAGCCGCATCATCAAGGGCTGGATTGCCGGATGACTTTACAATTTTAATGCTGTAGATACTGCCATCGGACTTAAGCCCGACATCCAGCGTCAGTGAACTGGAAAACTCTTTTTTTATGGCAGCTTCTGGATAATTCAAGTTGCCGGTGCGCTCAACCTTGCTCTCCCAATCTTTCAGGTACTGGGCGGCGCCGTATTGCCTGGCGCTGGCAATATTGGCAAACTTGACCGGATTGCGATCGGATCCTTGTTGGCCAAAACCGATTTCCGCACCCACTTGGGCTATTTGTTGGCGTAGGGTTTCCGGCGATAACGGCTGATGTTCGACAAATGTCTTTTCCACCACCGGCTTTTCGGTTTTAGACGGCAATTTGACCTGCGCTTTTTTCTGGGTAACCACTTTCCGCTCCACTTTTGGGCTGGCTGCCACTGGCGCATGTTTTACCTGCCGTTTACTGACGCCCGGCTCTTCGCTGGCCACCTTTCGGGCTGGCGGTTTTGCTTTTTTTTCCACCTCACCCGCCCCGATTTGATTTTCCTGGGCTAAAAATTTTGCCTTTTGGGGGGCTGTTTTTGCCGGTGCCGTCACTAGCGTCACGTCGATCGATTTAGCCATTTTCGGCGGTTCAGGCAAAGCAAAATTAACGCCGATGATGATAGCCAGATGAACCATCGCCGCGACCCACAGGGTTATCAGCAGGGTATCCCGATCAGACCAAGATTGGTTGGAGTCAAACAGAATTGATCTAGCCATTTTTTAAAACCGATTCGATAAAATCCATCAATAACGCAGAAATGTTCAAACCAAACTGATTATCCAGCTCTTGTACGCAAGTCGGGCTGGTCACATTAATTTCTGTCAACTTGTCGCCAATCACATCTAAGCCTGCAAAAACCAAGCCTTTTTCCCGCAACACCGGGCCGACCTGGCGCGCTATCCACCAATCTTGCGCCGTTAAGGGCCTGCCTTCGGCCCTGCCCCCCGCAGCTAAATTGCCCCGGGTTTCGCCTGGTTGCGGAATCCTGGCCAAACAAAAAGGCACCGGCTCACCGTTGACTACAAGTATGCGTTTATCGCCCTCTTTAATCGCCGGCAAATAACGTTGCGCCATCACATAGCGGCTTTTATAGCCGGTCATCATCTCTAAAATAACGCTAATATTCGGATCGTTCTGACGCATGTGGAAAATCGAAGTCCCGCCCATGCCATCCAGAGGTTTCAGGATAATTTCCCCCTGCTCGCGCAAAAACTCACGGATTCTGCCAGGCTCCCTTGCCACCAAGGTTTCCGCGCAACATTCGGAAAACCAGGCGGTAAACAATTTTTCGTTGGCATCGCGCAAAGATTGCGGCTTGTTGACCACCAACACCCCTTTGCTTTCGGCCCGCTCCAACAAATAAGTGGCGTAAATATATTCCTGGTCAAAAGGCGGGTCTTTTCGCATCAGGATCACGTCCAGATCATCCAACGGCATGTCTTGGTCATCCGCTAATTGAAACCAATTATCGACGTTCCGCTCCAGCGACAAGCGTCGGGATCTGCCATAAGCCCGGCCATTGCGTAGGTATAAATCGATCAGCTCAAAATATAAGATTTGCCAGCCGCGCACTTGGGCTTCCAGTAACAGGGCAAAGGTAGTGTCTTTTTTGATGTTGATGCCGGCTATGGGATCCATAACCACACCGAGTTTAATGGACATGGTCACTTCCTTGGCGGGGATGAGGGGATGGCACTGGCATTTTATAGATTGTTATTTACCTTGAAAAGAAATTTTGGTATAAAGATTGGCTATTTTGAATCAAGGTACCTAGAGGTAAACCATGTCCAGAGTCTGTCAAGTAACGGGGAAAAGACCCATTACTGGAAATAACGTTTCACACGCAAACAATAAAACCAAACGCCGCTTTTTGCCCAACCTGCACCATCACCGTTTTTGGGTGGAAAGCCAAAACCGCTGGGTGCGCTTGAGGGTCTCCGCTAAAGGCATGCGTATCATTGATAAAAAAGGTATTGACATCGTCCTTGACGATATGCGTAAAAACGGCACCAAAATTTAACCTAAGGCTTTAAGAGGAGCAGCTAATGCGCGATAAAATCAAATTGGTTTCCAGCGAAGGGACGGGGCATTTCTACACCACCACCAAAAACAAAAAAAACATGCCGGAGAAAATGGAAGTCAAAAAATATGACCCGGTAGTCCGCAAGCATGTCATGTACAAAGAAGCCAAAATTAAATAAATTTTGGCCAACCAACAGGGCTTTACCGACAACGGACGCCGTTGTGGTAAAGCACACCTTCCCATTGCCGGATTTAACGGCCGCCTGGCAATAACTTAGCCAGCCAGCCGGCAAAATTATCCCGGCTACGCGAGCAAATCACTACCTTGCCCCGTCCTGAAAATTTCAGCACAACGCCCTCACCACTGGTGACACTGTTCACTAACTGGCCGAGCAAACCGCCGCTTTGGGTCGCCGTCGAGATATCATGGCTCAAATTACTATCCCAGGCCACGACATGGGCGTTGTCAACGGTGATTTCTTTACTAGGTTCCACATCGATAACAAAACTGGAGCCGAATCCAGAGACCGCCAGCTTGCCGACACCCGTCGCCTCACAAATGAAGAACCCGCCGGTTTGCCCAAACAACGCCGCACCTACGCCTTGGGTGCGGACGGTTAACGTGACGCCGCTTTCGGCGGCGACAAACGCGCCGTCGGTAATTTTGTAGCTGGTCGCGCCTACATCCAGCACTTGTATAGCCCCCGGCAAAACCGGCGACAACAAACAGTCGCCATCACCACCTACGGCTTCGATATGCTGCTGAAAAAATGACTCGCCATTCGCGAACCGACGCATTAGGGCGTTACCTAAGCCACCGGTCATTTTGCCCTTCAATTCCAGGGTCTTTTCCATCATCACCATTGCATTGGATTCGCAATAGATTTTCTCGCCGCGTTTAAGATTAACATGCAAGAAAGGATCAACATCCCCGGTTACGGTAAATTCTGCCATGGTTTTGGCTCCTATCGTCTCTCAATGATGGGGTTATTGTAACGATATTGGCCGCCAATTCCAGTACTTACCGTCGGTTTCCCGAAACTTACTCAACAAAGGGCTATGATGACGCCCCATCGTGACGGTCAACGCACCGTCTTCGGCAGTATTGGAACTGACAATATGGTTCGACTGGTAGCGGGCCAGCACTTTTTTGTGGGGATGGCCAAACGGGTTGCGATAACCTGCGGGGATGACCACTAGGCTAGGCTGGACCGCCCGCAAAAACCTTAAGCTTGAGGACGTCTTGCTGCCATGGTGCGGGGCTATTAAAACATCCGCCTGCAATCTTTGACCATACTGGCCTACCAACCACGATTCGGCAGTTTTTTCAATATCACCCGTCAGCAGGGCGGTCCCCGATTGAGCGGTAATTTTTAGGACACAAGAATTATCATTCTCTTTGGTGAAAGCTGCTTCCCCGGGCGAAAGCATCTCGAAACCGACTCCGTCCCATGTCCATGACTGCCCCGCCCTACACCTTGTGGCCGGGTAATCGGGGAGTTGTTCGGGGACGCTGGTCAATATTTTCTGAGAGGGGATGGCCTGCAATAACGAGTCGGCTCCGCCAATATGGTCATTATCACCGTGACTGATGACCAGGCCATCTAGCCGGGTGACGCCCCGGCTTCTTAAAAACGGCAATATAACCGTCAGGCCGCTGTCACTTTCTGCCGAGAATTTCCCCCCGGTATCGTACACCAGCCAATGCCCTGCGGTTTGCACGGTCAGCGCCAAGCCTTGACCAACATCCAACAAGGTCAGCTCCAGCTCGCCGTAGGCCGGTTTTTTTTGCTCCGTTGCCAACAAGGGTAACAGCATCAGCAAACCCAACCAACGGTTAGGTACGCCCCGGGGCGCTATCAGCAAGGCGATACCCGGCAATGCCAACAACAACGCCCAAAAGGGCGGCTGAACGTGGTCAAAGACAGCCAACGGCCATGCGGCCATCATGGCCAATAAGGAATACAAGCCTTGCAAAACAAAATCCAAAACCGAAAGCAAACCGCTGGCCAATTCTTGCTGGATAAACAGCAACACCACCCCGACCAAGGCCAACGGCACCGCGAACAAACCGATAACCGGCACAGCGATGAAGTTTGCAAGCGGCGAACACAATGACACTTGTTGGAAGAACCACAGCAATAATGGCGATAAGCCAATCGATGTCACCCAGTTGATTTTTATCGCTTCCACCCAAAAAGAAGGCTTGCCTAAGCGCCCGCCCACGGTAAAAAAAATCACCACGACCGCCAAAAAAGACAACCAAAACCCTGGCGCCAAAACGGCCAACGGGTCATAAAGCAGCACCGCCAACAAGGCTATCGCCAAGGTATGGAACGACCGGGCCGGACGCTGCTGGATGATGGCGGCCATGAACACTATTAACATGACGACCGCACGTTGGCTGGGCACGGAAAACCCGGCCAAGGCGGCATAAAATAGCCCTGCGGCCATGGCCGCCCAAGCCGCGACCCGTTGCGGCGACCATCGCAGGCATCCGCTCCAAGCCCAGCACTTTAGCACCAAAAAATACACCAATCCGGCCACCATACCGATATGGGAACCGGAAATGACCACCAGGTGGATGGTTCCGGTCTTACGGAACACGTCCCATTGGTCTTGACTGATACCGCTGCCCTCGCCTATGGTCAGTGCCTTGGTCATGCCGGAGTTGGCCAGATTGGCATCCAAGCGGTCGCTAATCGTTTGCCTGAGCACATCGATGTTGCGCCACGGCGAATCTTGGCCTAGCAATATGGGTTTTGGATAAGGGCGGACGTAACCGGTAGCGCCTATGCCTTGGGTGAACAACCAACGCTCGTAATCAAAACCACCCGGATTTAAACCGCCATGCGGCGGCTTTAGCCGGACGGTGAAAACCCAATGTTGACCGGCCTTTATTTTTTGCTCGGCACGGTGCCAGCTCAAACGCAGCTTGCGGGGCAGTTTAAGGCCGGATTTTTCTACCACGAAATTAAAACGCCCCCTCTCTTCGGTTTGATCGGGCAAATTAGCGACCCAACCTTGAATGGGGATATCGATACCCGCTAAGCTTTCCGGCAATTGTTGCGACAGATGGTTAGTTGCCGCCACAACTGCCCAAATAAAACCTAACGGCAGCCACATGATCTGCCACCACTTTAAAACTGCCAGCAAAATGGCTAACAACAGACAGGCGACCAGCCAGGATTGAGCCGGCAAAACCTGACATGTTTGCAGCAATAGGCTGCCTAACAAAAACGCCAATGCGCCAGTAATCATGACAGGCTAAGGGAAATAAAAAGACCGGTAAAAACCTGTTAAACTGCTCAAGGAATAGTGTTTGAGAGGTAACCGCCATGCCCAAAAAATTGATCAAAAAAATGCTGCCCGACCATGAGGTCATCAGAAACCACAAAAGCTTGCAATTTCTCGGCGACAAATTACATGACCCAAACTTCTGGCATTTAAGCAGGCGCTCCATTTCGATGGCGTTCTGTGTCGGCCTGTTTGCGGCCTGGCTGCCGATGCCAGGCCAAATGGTCGTCGCGGCCATCGCGGCATTTCATTTGCGCGCCAATTTACCCGTTTCTGTGGCCCTGGTTTGGCTTACCAACCCGGTGACTATGCCGCCTTTATTTTATTTCGCTTATCGCGTAGGTTTGGTGTTGATGGGGCGCACCCCTTCCGCTGAGAAATTTGAATTCTCATTGGAAGGCATCACTTCCGGTTTGGGCGCGAGTTGGCAACCTTTTCTGTTGGGCTGCTTACTATTGGCGGTGGTTAGTTCCAGCATGGGTTACTTTGGCATCAATTACTTTTGGCGGCGGCATGTCGCACTCCGTTGGGAAGAACGAAGGCAACAACGGCTTAACGCCAATTTGGATTGTCCGGAGGTGGGCGCGGTTGTCAACCAGGAAGCCAAGCCAGAATAAACTGGGGCTAAACAACTAAGCGACTATCAAACCATCTTCCATATGCAGCACTTTGCCTATTTTTTCGGCCAGATCATGGTCATGCGTCACGACCAGCAAGCTCACCTTAAATTCTTGGTTTAATTCCAACATGAGCTGGTAGACTTGTCCGGCAGTTTTGCTATCCAGATTACCGGTGGGCTCATCAGCCAAAATCACCGCCGGTTTATTGATTAACGCCCGCGCTATGGCCGCCCTTTGCCGTTCGCCGCCAGAAAGTTCGCCCGGTTTATGTAAAACCCGGTGGCTCAACCCGACCCTTTCCAGCAACGCCGCTGCCATCTCCCGTGCTTCGTCCACTGTCCGCCCCGCTATCAACAACGGCATGGCGACGTTTTCCAACACGGTGAATTCATCCAACAGATGATGTGATTGATAAACAAAGCCCAAAGATTGGTTTCTCATCTTGGCCAATTTGTTACCCCCCACTTTATTCAGGTTGACCCCAGACAAGATGACTTCGCCTGCCGTGGGTCGGTCCAAACCTCCCAACAAATGCAGTAACGTGCTTTTGCCGGAACCGGATGCGCCCATGATAGCCACCCGTTCGCCGACGGCCACTTGCAGGCTGACGCCCTTCAACACATCGACATCCAGCACCCCTTGCCGGTACCGCTTGGTCAATTGCCGACATTCCAAAATGGTAGGGCTATTCATACCGAAGCACCTCGGCCGGATTGATTTTAGCCGCTTGCCAGGCCGGATAAATGGTCGCCAACAACGACAACAAAAAAGCCATGCCAGCAATGCCATAGACATCTGACCAAATCAATTCGGAAGGCAATTCGCTGATGTAATAGACTTGTGCGGACAGGAACTTGATATGCAAGGCTTCCTCGATGTTTTTGACCAAATCGGCGACGTTTAAGGCCAAGGAAACGCCCCCTACCACCCCTAAAACCGTACCAAACACACCAATGACCGTCCCCAGCACCATGAAAATACCCATCACCGAACCGGAAGTCAGCCCTTGCGTTTTTAAAATAGCTATGTCGCCGCGCTTGTCGGTGACTACCATGATCAATGTGGAAATGATATTGAAAGCCGCCACCGCCACCATCAACAGCAAAATAATCGACATCACCCGCTTTTCCATCTTGATGGCCTGGAAAAAATTATCATGCGCCACGGTCCAGTCACTGACCCGGTAGTCTGGATAAAAGCCAGCCGATAGGGTTTGGGTGATTTCGGGCGCATCCAACAAATCGTCGAATTTTAGACGTAGCGCGGACACGGCATGGTCCATGCGGAACAATTTCGCGGCATCGTCAATATGCACGAAAGCCATATTACGGTCATACTCATACATGCCCACCTGAAACACGCCCACCACCGTGAAGCGCCGCATCCTAGGCACCACGCCGGCTGGCGTAGGGGTGACCTGCGGACTAATCACCGTGATTTTGTCGCCTGCTGTCACCCCCAAATAAGCGGCCAGTTCGTTGCCTAAAACGATCCCGTACTGCCCGGAAACCAGGTCAGTCAGCTTGCCTGACATCATGTTCGCGGCCACATCGGAAACGTCAGCCTCTTTCTCCGGCAAAACCCCGGTCAGCATCGTACCGCTAACCCGCCGGTCCGCATTGATCATGACCTGTCCATTGATGAACGGCGCCACGCCTAGGACATCAGGATAATTTTTCAATTTTTGCACCAAGGCAGGCCAGTCATCTAATTGCCCAAAGCGGCCGGTGATAGTCGCATGGGCGGTCATGCTCAACATCCGGGTGCTGATTTCTTTGACAAAACCGTTCATCACCGAAAGCACCGTGATGAGCGCAGTAACGCTTAAGGCAATGCCCAAAATAGACGCTAGGGTGACAAAGGAAATAAATTGGGTGCGGCGTTTAGCCCGCGTATAGCGCAGGCCTATGTAGAAAATAAGGGGTTTGAACATGGAATCGATAAAGTTAATCGGATTTTGCTTTGCAATTAGGGCACAGGCCATAGAGATAAAGGCCGTGGTCAGTAAGTTCATAACCTAAGTCAGCGGCTATTTGTTTTTGCCGGGCTTCGATGATTTCATCGGTAAATTCATCCACTTTCCCACATTTGATGCATAGGATATGGTCATGGTGGTCGCCGCTCGCCAATTCGAAGACCGAATTGCCCCCTTCAAAATGATGACGGGTCACCAAACCGGCCGCTTCAAACTGGGTCAAAACCCGGTAAACCGTGGCCAGACCAATGTCCTCATCTTCACTCAATAAAATTTTGTAGACTTTTTCAGCGGTCAAATGACGTTCATCAACCCGCCTTTCCAAAATTTGTAAAATTTTAAGCCTAGGCAGGGTCACTTTAAGACCCGCGTTTCTTAAGTCTTGAGATTCCACGATGATACTCCGGTCATACCCATTGTTAAGCGATGGCAAAGCTGCATTGTAGCCGGTTTGAGACCGCAGGACATGACTGTTTATAGGATTCTTCTTAAACATCCTGTATGCTTTTGCATTTTTATCAGTACCCGCGAATATGCTTCAACGCGCTTTTTTCCTGATCCTACCCGCCTGTCTTACCATTTCAGCCTGTTCTTATGTCGTCGAGAATTTGCCGGGGGTTTATCGCTTAGAAATCCAGCAAGGCAATATCATCGACCAAACTATGGTGGATCAACTACGACCAGGCATGAGCAAACGCCAAGTAATCTTTGTCATGGGTTCGCCGATGTTAAGCAATTTTTTCCACAAAAATCGGTGGAAATATATCTATTACAGAAAAAGCGGAGACGGTGACAAAACAAAAAAACAACTGGTGTTGTTTTTTAACGAAGACGAGCTAACCGGTGTCCAGGGTGACTTTAAGCCTAGCGAAAAACCGGTCAACCGCCCCATCCAACAAAGCACATTGGAATTGCCAAAACGGGACCTGGATAAGAGCATGTGGGGCTATATTTCGGGATTTTTTTATTAGTCCGCTGATGTTACGCAGACATTTTCTGCGCGTTGGAAATAAGCGCATGTCAACGCCGTCGCTGACAAGGGCATCTTGGCAAAAACCATACTATTCGACAGTTGGTATGCCGCCTGGCAGAACCTGAAGCTCGTCAACTCACTCAAGCTGACCTTTTATTTATGCCCTTTAGGGTACACCACATTGAAAAATAACCGCTTGGTCAGCCTAAGCAAAGACGAAGGCTATGTCCATTTGGACGACATCGACTGGACACCCGAACGGCTTAAGGCAGGTGTCGTCATCAAACTGAATACCCACAAGGGGCACTAGAAAAGTGCCTTTCAAGGTCAAACTGTTCAA
>DBNZ01000159.1 GCA_002299495.1 Methylococcaceae bacterium UBA659 | reverse complement strand
AAAGCCGAAGCCCAAAAAGCCGCGCTGGCCAAAGAAAAGGCAGCCGAAGCGAAAAAAGCCGAAGCCAAGAAAGCGGCATTGGCCAAAGAAAAAGCGGCAGAAGCCAAGAAACTCGAATTCGCCAAGCTAGCGTCCCAGCGAGAGGCCGCTGAAAAAGCCGAAGCCCAAAAAGCCGCGCTGGCCAAAGAAAAGGCAGCCGAAGCGAAAAAAGCCGCGCTGGCCAAGGAAAAAGCGGCGGAAGCCAAGAAACTCGAACTCGCCAAGCTAGCGTCCCAGCGAGAGGCCGCTGAAAAAGCCGAAGCCCAAAAAGCCGCTCTAGCCAAAGAAAAGGCAGCCGAAGCGAAAAAAGCCGAACTGGCCAAACAAAAAGCCGAACAAGAGGCCGAAGCGAAAGCCAAGGCAAAAGCCGAGGCAGAAGCTACGGCCAAAGCCGAATCTGCGGAAAAGGCCAAAGCGGAAACCGAAGCCAAGGCAAAAGCTCAAAAAGCAGAATTAGATGAAGCAACCCGGGCAATCAAGAAAAAAGTCAGCAACAATTGGATTCGGCCTTTTTCAGCCTCACCAGGCTTACAATGCACCTTAAAAATAACCTTGACGACAAGAGGGGAAGTGCTTGACGTGACAGTCATTTCTAGCAGCGGCGACGAAATTTTCGACCGTTCCGCAGAAAACGCAGTGATGAAAGCCTCACCCTTGCCCGTCCCCAAAGATATTCGAGTATTTAACAGCAATTTCAAACCTCTAAGGTTCATTTTTAAGCCTTAGCGAAAGATTACATTGTTCCGGTTAGCGTAACGCACATACCTAACAAAAAAAACTGACCACCCATTGATCACCCATTGACCACCCTAAGGTAACAACATGTTTTTGTTCAGAAACGTCCTCATCCTACTGCTCACAGGACTGATTACCCCAAGCAGCCATGCCGGCCTGACCATTGAAATCACCGAAGGCATAGAAAGTGCCCTGCCCTTAGCCATCGTCCCCTTCGCCGACAGCGGCGCCCCGGTCAATATTCGCGACATCGTCAACGCGAACTTAGAACGTAGCGGCTATTTCAAAATGATGCCTGAATCCTACATGCCCGCCCAACCCGGCAACGCCAACGAAGTCAATTTCAGCAACTGGCAGTCCCTAGGCCAAAATTACATGGTGGTCGGCAAGGTCAACAACATCGGCGGCCAATACGAAGTGCAATTCCAATTATTGGATGTTTACAAAAGCAACCAGTTGTTAGGTTACCGGATGACCTCATCCGCCACTGACCTGCGCCGCACCGCCCATTACATCAGTGACTTAATTTTCGAAAAATTGACCGGCAAAAAAGGCGCTTTTAGTGGCCGGATTGCCTACATCACGACCGACGACTCCCGATTACATCGCTTGCAAGTAGCCGATGCCGATGGCTTTAATCCGCAAAACATCGCCTCATCCCCGGAACCGTTGATGTCACCCTCATGGTCACCCGATGGCAAACGCATCGCCTATGTTTCATTCGAGCGCAAATCCGCCGCCATTTACATTCAAACCTTGGCCACCGGGCAACGCGAACGGGTCGCCGAATTCCGTGGCATTAACGGTGCCCCTTCCTGGTCACCCGACGGCGGCCGTTTGGCTTTGACCTTATCCAAGGATGGCAACCCGGATATCTACATCCTGAATTTAGCCACCCGCGCCCTCAGCAAAATAACCAAAAGTGCATCCATAGACACAGAACCCGCTTGGTCACCGGACGGGAGCACTATCGTTTTTACCTCGGACCGTGGCGGCAAGCCTCAGCTGTATGCGGTGTCTAGCCAGGGCGGCACAGAAAAACGCCTGACCTTTTCTGGCGATTACAATGCGGCGGCCAGCTTTTCGCCCGATGGCAAATACATTGCCATGGTGCATGGCAACGGCAATAGCTACCGCATCGGCATCATGGATATGTCAACCCGTGCTATCAACGTGTTGACAGCCGGGCCCTCGGACGAATCCCCAAGCTTCGCACCCAACGGCGGCATGATCCTTTACGCCTCGAAAGAGGGCCGTACGGGTTTCTTATCGGCTATTTCAATCGATGGTAAAATGCAACAAAAATTGGTCTTTGATGGCGGCGAAGTCCGCGAACCAGCCTGGTCCCCCTAGTTTTTTAATCCTTAATTTCGCTTGGAACAAACAATGAAACTGAATACATGGTTTATCGCTTCAGCATTTAGTGCTTTATTATTAACGGGTTGCGCCGAAACTGAAGACAAGGGCGCGAATTTGATCGAGAGCGGGCAAAATGCCGGCGGCATTAATGACGCTGCCACCAACGGCATAAACAGCAACCCCTATGGCACCGCTGGCTCGGAATTTGGCGGCCCAAACAGAGGCTACCAACCCGGCATGTACGGTGCGGATGCGGCCGCTAACTTGGGGCCGGAATTTAGCGACCCTAATAACCCACTATCCAAACGCACCATTTATTTCATGCTTGACAACAGCCAAGTTATGCCCGATTTCGTACCGGTCATCTCGGCCCATGCCCGTTATCTAGTGGCCAATCCATCGCAACGGATTATTCTGGAAGGCCATTGCGACGAACGCGGTTCGCGTGAATACAACATCGCCTTAGGTGAACAACGCGCCCAATCTGTTGCCAATATGCTGAAATTGCAAGGCGTATCTGATAACCAAATAGAAATCGTCAGCTATGGCGAAGAAAAGCCGGCCGCTTTCGGTAGCGATGAAGCCGCCTGGGAATTGAACCGCCGCGCCGTCATCGACTATCAAGGTAGATAAATGAAACATTACTTAGTCTTAGTCTTTTTACCGTGCCTGCTGGCATCTTTTGTCAATGCTTACGCACTTCCCTCGGTCATTGACAATTCCATCTATCCTGGCTCGACGACGCCGGCGAATGCGGTTATTCCGGGAACGCCGTCCATCAATACCATGATGGATTTGATGGCAAAAATTGACCAACTGCAATCCGACGTACAGCAATTGACCGGAAAAGTTGAGGAGCAAAGCCACCAAATCAATGAACTGAAAAAGCAACAAAAGGCATACTCAGGTGATTTTGATGAGCGCATATCGACCCTAGAAAATAAAACCCTAGGTTCCGACCCGGCAGAGGCTACTGCGGAGGCTACTGCGGTAACGGAACAAGGCCCCGCATCTTCTGAGGGTACAAACACCGCAGACGCAGCTTCTTCTGAAAACGCCTCTGAAGCCGCCGGTCAAGAAGTTGCTGAAAAACCAGCAGCTCAGGCTGCAGCCGTACCACAGGCCGAAAATGAGCAATACCAGCAGAGCCTTGATTTATTAAGGCATGGCCGTACAGATGAATCCATTGCAGGATTCAAGGCCTTTTTAACCCAATACCCGGATAGCGAATTAGCCAACAATGCCCAATATTGGTTAGGGGAAGCTTACCGGGCAAAACACGATGATGTCTCCGCCATGAAAGCGTTTAACGAGGTCATTACCCATTACCCGAATGGCATTAAGGTACCCGATGCCTTGTTAAAACTGGGCTACATGGCAGTTGAGCAAAACCAAATGGACCAAGCCCGTGAGTACCTGAACCGGGTCATCAACCATTATCCAAACACCCGACCCGCGTTGTTGGCAGAACGAAAATTAGCCTCCTTGAACGGCAACTGACAGTGGACTCGCTTCGCGTCACCGAGATTTTTTATTCACTGCAAGGCGAGTCCAGTTTAGTAGGATTCCCAACTGTCTTTATCCGCCTGACCGGATGTCCGTTACGTTGCAGTTATTGTGACACCGCCTATGCGTTCAGCGGTGGAACCCGGCTCAGCCTCACTGAAATCCACCATCAAGTCCGCGCATACAAAACCCGGTATGTCACTGTCACCGGAGGCGAGCCTTTAGCGCAACCCAATTGCCATAAACTGCTCAAAATGCTTGCGGACGAAGCTGATACGGTTTCGCTTGAAACCAGCGGGGCTTTGGACATTTCAGCAGTCGATAGCCGCGTCATAAAAGTCATGGACTTAAAAACACCCAGTTCTGGCGAGATGGCACAAAACCTGTACCAGAATATCGGGTTTTTAGCTGGACAAGACCAAGTGAAATTTGTGATTGGCAACGATGAAGATTACCATTGGTCAAAAGCCACCATTGAAAAATACGCCTTAAACGAGCGCTGCCAAATTTTATTTTCACCCGTTCTGGATCAACAAAACCCTACGGAACTGGCAGAAAAAATTCTCCGTGACCAATTGCCAGTCCGCTTTCAAATCCAACTCCACAAATTTCTTTGGGACAATGCCCAAGGCAAATGAACAAGACAGAAAAAAAAGCCATAGTCTTGCTTTCAGGCGGGCTTGATTCGCTGACCACCCTTGCGATTGCTCAACACCAAGGTTTTGAATGCTATGCCCTAAGCTTTGAGTATGGTCAGCGGCATAATGCCGAATTGGTGGCGGCCTCTAAAATTGCCGAAAATTTTCGGGTAACCGAACACAAACTCATCAAACTTGGACTCGGCGCCATCGGCGGCTCCGCCCTCACCGACACCAACATAGCCGTCCCAGATTCACCGCAACTTGGCATACCCGTCACCTATGTCCCCGCCAGAAACACCATTTTTTTGGCTTTTGCCTTAGGTTGGGCGGAAGTCCTAAAACTTCGAGATATTTTTATAGGGGTAAACGCCGTTGATTATTCCGGTTACCCCGATTGCCGTCCCGAATTTATCCAAGCCTTCCAGAAGCTAGCAAACCTGGCCACCAAAGCCGGCGTCGAAGGCGGCCACTTCACCTTGCACACGCCGCTCATTTCTTTAAGCAAAGCTGAAATCATCACCAAAGGCATTGATTTAGGATTAGATTACGCCCAAACGGTATCCTGTTACGCCGCAGACCAACACGGCCATGCCTGTGGCGTTTGCGATGCTTGTCGTTTGAGAAAAACAGGTTTTAACCAAGCCGGAATTACTGATCCCACCCGATACCAGCAATAATATTTGCAATATCGGAAACAAATCCGTAAAATGGTCAATCTTTGTTGGGTCGTTAGCTCAGCCGGTAGAGCACCGCACTTTTAATGCGATGGTCGTGCGTTCGAATCGCACACGACCCACCACACAATATTTTATGAATCAACAAGTTAGGATTAACAGTCAACTGGTTTTTTATGCCAGCCAAAAAATGTCGAAATTTTGTCGCAGTTCAAAATAAAACACGGCAACAAGTGTAACTTTTGTAACTTTGCCCGATATTTGGCGTGATTTTTAGTTTTTATTTGGCGTGAAATTTACCAACAAAAACCCCAAAACCGAACTTTCAGCGAGCCGGAAACCGGCAGGGCAATGCCCAAATCGGTTAAATACTCGCTAAAAACCGTGGTGGCCGTGCCGTTTTGCAGTGTGAACGTCACGCTACTTGCTGCAAACTAACCGCTATTAAATAGCTGTATTACGCGCGGAATGTCCGCGCCAAGAGCGGAAAGCATCCCCAATCGGCTTTATCGCCTTGGTAAACTGCTTACCGACAACGTGCGAAACTTGCCCCGGATGTTGTACATAAAAGTAGCCGGTGTGCGGGATATGGATAGCACCTTGCGTTAAAGCGGCCTCGGCTTTCATAATCCATTCAATACCGCACCCCCACTTAGCAGCTAAGGCCAGCGAACGCTCGGTTACGGCTGATGAACGTACCGCCGCCATGTGATGAATAGCGGATGGACTGCGATAGATATCCTCGTAATTGCGGCAAAGGTAGTTTAAGCAGTGGAACCCGTCATTACGCAATACCCTTTCTCGGGTATACGCCAGCCCTACATCATTATCCGCCATTGCCGCTACACACAAACTCAACGATTCTTTAGATATGTAGTCATCATCGTCAACGAACACGATGATGTCAGCTAAACGCATTGCCTCGTATCTTGCCGCAATAAAGCCATCGTAATCGGTGTCTAGTTCGATAACTGTATGCTGGGCATTTTGCAGGCAAGGCAGCAGCTACCGAACGGACACAGGGCGATAGGTCGCGCTGAAAGCGGACATTGGTGTGCGTAACAACGGCTAAATTCATTGCAATCTTTGTACTGAGACTAATGCGTGTAAAGTAGCAGTGCCGTAAGTCATTTCAGTGTTACCGACATACAATATTAGCGGTGCTTCGTGCAATCCCCCGGTATTAAAATAGAACTCGTCATGCCAGCTTAACCTTGAGTCTAGGTCTCTACCAGAGGGGTAGTGCATAGTGTGATTAAAACCAGCTAATGCAGTATCCATGCGCGAACCGCACCAAGCACGGTTAAGTAGGATGATCCCATTATCCATCCTCAAGGATGCATCTACTGTAACTCTGTAAAATCCAGGATTATTTAGGACTATTCTGTGTATAGTCGTGTCCCAATACGCATCAGGAGATGCTTTTAAAAGCTCGCCGGTAAAATCTTCAAATCCAGTGCCAAAAATATCTGCGATATAAGTGCTATTCGGTTCGAGTTGTAACAACATGGTTGGCATCTCCAAGTCAGTTGTTGGGGGGGTGGTGGTGGTGGGGTATCCCCGTTAGTTTGTTCATTAAATAAGAGCAACTGCCCCCATAGAATGGTATTAGGCGTGCCGGTAGTGACTTCGCAAATCAACCAAAAACTGTTGTCAGACAATTGCCGCGCAACCCGGCCAACATCTGCTGGCGTCAAGGTAGCATCGGCTAGCCGTTCTGCTTCGTTGCTATAAGTTTTACTGATAAGCCCGTGGTTTTGGTGCGGCTCTATCGTGCGATGCGTGGTAAATTGTACAGCCATGTTAAACCTCTAAGTAGATGGGATGCCCGTCGGTTCGTGTAATCGCGGATAGAGCGCACCGCGCCCGCGTTTGCGCCGCTGCTGAACTCCACTTTGCCCAAGTCAAAATACCCATCCGCTTGGGTCAGGTTGCAAAAAATCCTGCGCGTGTTGGAACCTGCCGAAACCGTGCCGTTGACGGCATAGGCGGCACGGGACAGGCCGCAGCCGGTATCGTAAACCGACCAAATGCAGCCGGGGCTAAATTTATTGCGCGGCATGTCGATGTTTAACAGCGAGATTGGGGCGCTCACTGTCAATTTTAGCTGGGTCAAATCCGCGCCCGCGTCGGTCACCATGCCTTTAAAAAGATGCGTCACCCGGCTTTGCCGCGCCCGGTGTATGGTCAACCAAGCCCCGTCCAGGCCGCCATTCAGGACGAAGCGGGGAAAGCTTAAGCCCTCAATGGTGTCCGCCTGGTGCGGGTAAATGGTCAATTCCACGTCGTCCACCTCGGATCCGACCGAGGTTTTGATCGGCCCGCGCTCCAGGTTGAACGCTTGTGATAAATACGTCTCGCCGCCGTAATTAATATCCACGTCCAGTGATGTATAAAACAGTTCCGCACCGTCCCGCAATACCAACGTGTACAGCTCCGCCACCACGTCAGCAGGCAACCACGGCACCCCGGCCAGCGCAGTTTTCATACGATAGACCTCACTGAGCCGATAAATTCAATGTCCAGGCACTCGTATTGATGCGCGGCGAAGCGGGTAAAGTCGTAGCCGTCGGCCATGAAGCGCACCCGGTAGTAATATTCGCCTTCCCACTTTACCGTATCGCCATCTGCCGGCGCCGTGTCGAAGGTAATCAGGCCGGTACCACTAACCGCGTAATCTTCCGCCGCCACCAACTCATCGTCCAGATATATAAAGAGTGAATCGGTATCGGGATTATTGACGTCCTCGGTGTAGCCGCCGTAGCTACGTCTCATCTGGAAATCAACCTGCGTGCCGTTGCCCACGCCGACGCCTAGGCTGCGCTTTGCAGTGATATAGTCGGTCGGGTCTTTGTACAAAAACGCTTCTGCCTGGCCGCCGCGCTCAACCATGAAAGCAAGCAAGTCTTGCATTTCCGTCTCGTCGCCGTACTCGAAAAGATCGTTTACGCTGATTTTAAAGATGTATTTCGGATAGACTTGGAAGCGCAAGCGGCTCTCGCGCCCGCTCAGTGGATTGATGAACACATTGCTTTTAACTTCCGGCCGCTTGGTTTGCGCGAGGTCAATACACGCTAGATTAGGGAATACGGCTAATGTCATGGCTTATTCACCTTTGTTAAAGCGGCGGGCTTCCTTGGCCAACTGCCGGACAATCACGCGGGAATTTTCGCTGAACAAATCTTTTGCCGACACCGTATGAATCCGCAGCTCATCCCGTCGCCGCGACTGCGCCGCCGTCTGCACGGCTTGGCGGGTAGCCGCCACCAGCTGGCTGGCTTGGTCGGCTTTTGCGCCGTCTTTGGTTTCGCGGCTTGCAACCAGCGATTGGGCGTATTGCTCGGACTGTCTGGGGATGTCCAGCACGGCGGCGGGGATGCGCCAGTTGGCAGATATTTCCCCGCTTGAAACCATGTTGGCGATTAGCTCGCTGGTGTTGGGCGGCAAAATGGTGCCGCCAGCCCCCGTGGGAGCGGTGCTGGACACCGCCTCGGACA
>DBNZ01000132.1:533-3276 GCA_002299495.1 Methylococcaceae bacterium UBA659 | reverse complement strand
TCCCAATTGGCGGCTTATTAGGATGTTGCAGTTAACCAGTGCAAACTGGACAAAGCCGCCCTGTCCATCACGACGGTGCTTGTGTGCGAGAAATCCGGTTGGGTTTTGCAAGGTTTTAACTATATTTCAAAAATTGTGCCAAGACTATTGCAACCCCAGTTTGTTGCCGGTATTCTCCCTAAAATGCACATTCATTTAATATCCGTAGGCCACCACATGCCCGTTTGGGTGCAACAAGGTTATAACGAGTATGCCAAACGCTTGCCGCACGAATGCGGGCTGGTGCTTAAGGAAATCGCGCCGGGCAACCGTGGTAAAAATGCGGATTTGGTTCGTGCTGTTAAAAATGAGGGCGAACGGATGCTGGCGGCGATACCTAGCTCCGCCCATGTGGTCTCGTTAGACATTCCCGGCAAGGCCTGGACTACGCCGCAACTGGCCGAAGCCCTGCAACGCTGGCGGGCGGGCGGGCGGACGGTGGCTTTGCTAATGGGCGGGCCCGAGGGCTTGGCCGAGACGGCACGGCAACGCGCCCAAGAGTCGTGGAGCTTGTCCAATTTGACCTTCCCGCATCCGTTGGTGCGAATTATTGTCGCCGAACAACTTTATCGCGCCTGGAGCCTGATTAACAACCACCCGTATCATCGCTAATGCCCGCGCAAATAATCCTTGCTTCCGCCTCGCCGCGCCGCAAAGCGCTATTGGCACAAATCGGCATCGTTTGTCTCGTACACCCGGTAGACTTGGACGAAACGCCCTACCCCGATGAACCGCCGCCGGTTTATGTGCAACGCTTGGCCGCTGAAAAATCAGCGGCTTGCGCCAGCCGTCTGGATAGCCCGCTGCCCATTTTAGGGGCGGACACGGCGGTCGTACTGGACGGCATGATTTTAGGCAAACCCAACAACGTCGACGCGGCAAGAACCCTGTTGCTACACCTTTCTGGGCGCACGCACCAGGTTTATACTGCGGTATCTTTACGCGGCAAAAGCCACGGCCAAGCCCTCAGCATCACCGATGTCCGTTTCCGCACCTTGTCGGAACAGGAAATAGACGCTTATTGCCAAAGCCAAGAACCGCTGGACAAGGCCGGCGGCTATGCTCTGCAAGGCAAGGCCAGCATTTTTGTCGAGACCATCAACGGCAGTTTCTCCGGCGTGATTGGCCTGCCTTTATTTGAAACTGCCCAATTATTATCCGCAGAAGGGATTCCGGTCTTACCATGAGTGAAGAAATTTTAATCAATGTCACCCCACCCGAAACCCGCGTGGCCGTCATTGAAAACGGCATCCTGCAAGAGGTGGTGATTGAACGCAGCCGGGAGCGCGGCCTAGTGGGCAATATCTACAAAGGCGAAGTATGCCGGGTATTACCCGGCATGCAGGCAGCTTTTGTCGATATCGGCTTGCCCAAAGCGGCATTTTTGCATTTGTCCGACCTGTGCGCCCGTGACTTAGAGAAGAAAGGTTCGGAAAACATCGAACACTACCTGCATGAAGGCCAGCATATTATCGTCCAAGTCGTCAAAGACCCCTTAGGCAGCAAAGGCGCACGCTTGACCATGGAAATATCCATCCCGTCCCGCTTTCAAGTGTACATGCCTTACGGCAATAACACCGGCGTTTCGCAACGCATTGAATGCGATGCGGAAAGAAGCCGCTTGCGGGCTTGTTTGGAGAGTTTTCGGGAACAACACCAATGCGGCGGTTTTATCGCCCGCACCGCCGCCGAATGCGTGGAGGAATCCATCCTGACCGCCGATATGCAGTTCCTGCTGAAGCTGTGGGAATCCATCTCCGCACAAATCAGCGCCGCTAAGGCCAAGCAATTTATCCATAAAGACTTGCCACTGAGCGTCCGCACCTTAAGGGATTTATACAAAGAAAGCATTGAGCGGATCCGGGTCGATTCCCGCGAGACTTACCAGCGCTTAATCGAATTTGCACAGGTGTTTGTGCCAGCAATCGTTCCGATCATCGAGCATTACACCGGTGAATGCCCCATTTTTGACATTTACAATGTCGAAGACGAAATCAAAAGGGCTTTGGAACGGAAGGTTAAACTCAAATCCGGCGGGCATTTGGTGTTTGACCAGACCGAGGCCATGACCACCGTTGACATCAATACCGGCGGCTATGTCGGTGGCCGCAACCTGGAAGAGACCATCTTCAAGACCAATCTGGAGGCCGCGCAAACCATCGCCCGGCAATTGCGGCTACGCAACTTAGGCGGGATTATCATCATCGACTTCATCGACATGAAGAGCGAGGAGCACAAAAAACAAGTGCTGCGCGCCCTAGAACGCAACTTAGAACGGGACCGCGCCAAAACCAAAATCTCCGAAGTGTCGGCATTAGGTTTAGTGGAAATGACCCGCAAACGCACCCGCGAGAGCCTAGAGCATGTGCTGTGCGAGGCTTGCAGCGCCTGCGGCGGCCGCGGTGTCTTGAAGACGCCGGAAACCATGTGCCTGGAAATCTTCCGCGAAATCATCCGCGAGGTGCGGCAATACAAAGTGCAAACCTTGCTGGTTTTAGCCTCCAACAACGTGGTTGAAATGTTGCTGGACGAAGAGGCCGATATGCTCGCCGAGTTGGAAACTTTCCTTGGCGTACAAATCAAATTCCGTGCCGAGACGCAGTATAACCAAGAGCAATACGACGTGGTGTTGTTGTGAGGCGGATAAATAGCTGCGTAGGTGTGCCGAGAGCGGGTCGAGGGCTGGGTGGCAAGAACGACTTAA
>DBNZ01000132.1:0-185 GCA_002299495.1 Methylococcaceae bacterium UBA659 | reverse complement strand
CGCCCGCGGGTCGTCACCCGGCTTGGCATGGGGCGAGAATAACGAAGCAGAAAACGCTCAGCAAGTGCAATGGCCCATGATGCACGGCCACGCCCAACTTTAACTTGGCGGGGTGTTGTTCAGGCAATCGAGGTAACGGTTGACGCCTTGTTGGATGGACAGGAACGGTTTTCCGTAGCCCGCTT
>DBNZ01000077.1:2177-2961 GCA_002299495.1 Methylococcaceae bacterium UBA659 | reverse complement strand
GCTATACCACCGTCTTCACGGGTGATGACGACTACCGCCGAACGCGGACGGGATACGCCGGGGGTGTTGGGCAACAGCTGACCAGAGGAATTGTGGGTGAACTGGGATTGTGGCCAGTTGCTGAATTGAGCGGGGTTGCTGGGGGGTGAATCTTCGCCAGGATGTTGTTGGTCAATGTGCAGTACAGTTCTAATGGACGTCTTCTGTTATAGGTTTGGTAACCCATAGTGCCGACTCCTTCATTGAAGTAAGTCTGCACTGCAGTCCATTCAGGCCGGTCCATCATGGTGGCGCCTAAGGCATCGGCTGCGACACGAGTCTTGACTAGGATCAACGCTTGTATTTCGGCATCCGTCTCAGCCGCAAAGCTCGGCAAGTCACGCAAACGAGCTTTCACGCCAGGTTGGCCTTCTTTGTCGAGAACGGTTAACGTGTCGGGCTTCAAGGCCAACCATTGGCCACGGAAAGTGTTGGCTCTGGTGCCGGGAGTGCTGTCGAAGCGGGCCGCGTACAAAGTGCCTTGGTCAAGCAAGTCGCGGTTTGCGGACGCGTTGTTGGGTTCGAAAGCCCTGGCGCAAACGAATTTATAGATGTATTCGTTGCGTTCGTCGTCGCCCATGTAGAAAGCGACGCGGTTGCCTCTGCTGACCGCCACTTGGGCGCTTTCGTGTTTGAAACGGCCCATCGCGGTGCGCTTGACGGGGACGCTGTTTGGGTCAAACGGGTCGATTTCAACCACCCAACCGAACAGATTCGGCTCCAAAGGATTGTTGTCGGCTAGGTT
>DBNZ01000077.1:0-1832 GCA_002299495.1 Methylococcaceae bacterium UBA659 | reverse complement strand
CAATTACGCCGTTGTTTAGAAAATGTCGCGTTGTCTGGCTGAGCCAAATACCCGGCAGGCCATCATTGGGCAGGCCGAAGATCAGACGAATTAACGCCGCCTAGCCCATTTCATCCGGGCTTGGATGGGTAGATTTGTCCAGGACTTTTTAATACCGGCTCAACTGCTTGCCATCTCCCATTTAGCAACTGCCGGTAAAAACAGCTTTCCCTGCCAGTGTGGCAGGCAATGCCGCCTTCCTGTTCGATTTTTAAAAGCAGCACGTCTTCATCGCAATCTAAGCAAATCGCCAGCACTTTTTGCCTATGCCCAGATTCCTCGCCTTTGCGCCAGAGCTTGCCACGGGAACGCGACCAGTACACGGCATAACCTTCCTGCGCCGTCAAGGCTAAGGATTCCCGGTTCATCCAAGCGAACATCAATACCTTGCCGGTATCGGCTTGCTGGGCGATGGCCGGGGCTAAGCCGTCTTGCGTCCAGCGGATTTCATCCAGCCAGTTCATCAGCGCAGCTGAATGCCCGCAGGCATGTTTTTAATGTTCATACGCATCTCTCCAAAAATGTTCACAAGCGCACTTCAATGCCCCGCGTCCGCAGGTGTTCCTTGGCTTGTTTGACGGTGTATTCGGCAAAGTGAAAAATACTGGCCGCCAACACGGCATCGGCCTTGCCTTCGATGATACCATCGGCCAGATGGTCGAGATTGCCGACCCCGCCGGAGGCGATCACCGGCACCGCGACCGCCTCGCTGATGGCGCGGGTCAACGCCAGGTCAAAACCTTCGCGGGTGCCGTCCCGATCCATGCTGGTCAACAGGATTTCCCCGGCGCCGTAAGCGACCATGCGCTTAGCCCATGCGACGGCGTTGATGCCGGTCGGCCTGCGTCCGCCGTGGGTGAAAATTTCCCACTGCTCGGGTTCGCCTTCAGCACTGGTTTTTTTCGCGTCGATGGCGACCACGATACACTGCGATCCAAAACGCGCGGCGGCGGCTTGGACAAATTCGGGCCGTGCCACGGCGGCGCTGTTGATGGCGACCTTATCGGCCCCTGCATTCAGCATCCGGCGGATATCGTCCAAGGTGCGGATGCCGCCGCCGACGGTCAACGGTATGAACACCTCACCCGCCACTTGTGCGACCACATGTGCCATGGTGTCGCGCTCATCATGGGTGGCGGTGATGTCCAAAAAAGTCAGCTCATCCGCCCCTTCGCGGTCATAACGGCGGGCGATTTCCACCGGGTCGCCGGCATCGCGGATATCGACGAATTTAACGCCTTTGACGACCCGGCCGTTATCGACATCCAAGCAAGGGATGATGCGTTTGGCTAAGGTCATAACGAATAACTTTCGGCCAATTTGGCGGCCTCGGCAAAATCCAGCGTGCCTTCATAAATCGCCCGGCCGGTAATCGCCCCCATCACGCCGTCACCGACAATGGCGCCTAAGGCTTTGATGTCGTCAATGTTAGTAATCCCCCCCGATGCGATCACGGGGATGTTGATCGCCCGCGCCAGTTTGGCGGTGGCTTCAATATTGACGCCTTGCATCATGCCGTCACGCGAAATGTCGGTGTAGATGATGGCCTCAACCCCATCCTCTTCAAAATGCTTTGCCAAATCAATCACGTCGTGTTTGGATAATTTCGACCAACCGTCAATCGCCACTTTACCGTCTTTGGCATCTAAACCGACGATGATGCGTCTTGGATATTCCAAGGCCATGTCGCGGACGAAATGCGGTTCTTTGACCGCCTTGGTGCCGATGATGACATATTCGACACCGGCATCCAAATAAGCTTGGAGGGTGTCCTCATCGCGGATACCGCCGCC
>DBNZ01000065.1 GCA_002299495.1 Methylococcaceae bacterium UBA659 | reverse complement strand
ATAGAAGGCTAAACGAGTTTATGGAACTTTCCCTGCTGACGCTAAACCTGCACACCTATCAGCAACATCCGCGCCATTGCCCGTTCGACACCATGCACCAACATGAACGCGAGGTGCAGATTATCAGCGAAGCCATCGCCCATTTAAAAATTGACGTGGTGTGTTTCCAGGAAGTCGGCGAGTACATGCACGACCCTATCGCCCATCCTTACGGTGAAGCCCCGTCCAACATGGCGTTTAGGATTTGCCGTAGGCTTCGCGAATGGGGGCATTGGTACCATATCTACCAAGACTGGAGCCATATCGGCTTTTATCGTTGGCGGGAAGGCACCGCGATTATGAGCCGTTACCCGATGCGGCATAATTATTCCGACTATGTCTCGCTAGACCGCCGTAAGGACAACTACATGTCGCGCAATGTCACGGTGTCGTGCATCCATGTGCCTAATTTCGGCTTGCTGCATGTCGCTAATGTGCATTTAAGCTGGGCGCACCACGGGTTTTTTGAAGAATACCGCAATCTACGGCGGCTGATAGATTCGCGCCTGCACTTTGGCGTGAGGGGGGATTTGATGGTCGGCGATTTCAACGCCCCATCCGGTGGCCATGCCTACAACCGCATCGTCGGCAACTCCGAATACGTCGACCAATACCACGAACTGCACCCGTACCGTTTCCACCAACCCAGCTACCACGGGCAGATTGACGGTTGGAAAAACACCTCGCCCAAACGCATCGACTACATCTTCAAACGCAACGGCCACCCGATGCGGGTCAAATCGATGGAGCTGATTTTTGATGACAGCTGCTACCCGATGGTCTCCGACCATTTCGGCTATTTGGCGCGGTTTAAGATGTTTTAGGCATGGCCGTTGATCACGTTTGAACAGTCTGGTTAAGGTAATCCCGTGGACCTCGGCGGAATTTTGTTTTGTCCGGTTACATGTTGTGGTGGCCTTTGCCATAATCCCTTGCCGTAAGCAGCAGCTCCTCGACAAAATGCTGGCCATACAAAGGCAGGTAACTTTGTTTCAAGTAGGCGATTTTGGTGGTTGAATGCGGGATTAGATGGGACAAGTCGCGCACTGCCAGACCTTTGTCGATTTTAGGGTCGTAAGCCATGTCGGCAATCAGGCCGACCCCAAAACCTAGGCGGACATAAGTTTTGATGACATCGGTATCGGCGGCGGCCAAGATGATGTCCAATTCGCAACCGGAATTTTTAAACGCCGTCTCAATGTTGGAACGTCCCGTAAAGCCGAAGCTGTAAGTCAAGATGGGATAAGATGCCAGCCTTTGGTAGCTGATTTCGCCGACGCATAACGGATGGTTCTTGAGCATGACCGCACTGTGATGCCAGTCGTAGCACGGCAGTGTCACCAAACTGTCATCGGCGGTTACTCGTTCAGTGCAAATAGCGATGTCGGCCTGGTGCGAATGCAATTGGGCGATCAACTGCTCGGGTGATGCCTGCACCATGTATATACTCACGCGGGGATATTTTTTCCGGAACTGCTCAATGGGTTTTGGCAAAAAATATTTGGCTTGGGTGTGGGTAGTGGCAATGTGAAGGATGCCTTTTTGGTCATCAAGGACATCGGCGGCGATCGCCTTGATATTTAATTTGGCCTGACAAATCGTCTCAGCTTCCGCCATCACCCGCTCACCTAGCGGTGTTAGGCCAATCAATTTCTTGCCGTTGCGCACAAACAGCGGCGAACCTAATTCCTCTTCAAAAAGATGCAATTGCCTGCTTACGGCGGATTGCACCACATGCGTTTTCTCGGCGGCCTTGGAAACATTAAATTGCGTCTGCAACAACACCCGCAACAATTCAATTTGGTTAAGGTTCATGCTGGGTTAAATCCGGTGGAATGATGGGCGTGGACATATTGGTTATCTAATAAATAGATAACTAATTCTAATCATATCGTTTTATTAAAAAAATACTGGCCGGTAAGCTATCTCTGTCAACATAACAGACCACCGAAACAAGGAGATAAACATGCCATTGCAGCAGTTGGCGGAATCATTTAACGACCGCTTTGAAGACGAACATAAATCCAACCTTCGCCCTTTCTTATTAAATTCAGGCCGGATCAGCGGCTTGTTCGGCCCCATCCAGGTCAGCAGTGTATTCGCTCCGGTGCGTTCCGTCGGCAAGCTGGAGGTGGTGATCGGGCACATCGCCCGATTATCGGTTTCGCCGTCCGATGTCCAGTCCCTTTACGATCACCGGCAAGCGGCTTGGGCCGATTTTCAATCGGTCATCAACTTGGACCGGTTGACGCGGACTGTCCATATGCTGAATTTCCTACCCTTGTCGCATCGCAGCAAGTTGTTGTTTCTGGAGGTCGACCCCCGGCATATACTCGGCGTTGCCAGCAACCACGGGGCTTATTTTGAAGAGGTGATCGAACGTTGCGGCCTGACGACCCAAGATATCGTCATTTCTACCGCCGTGATGCCTTTTTTCAGCCAACATCAGGAGCGACAGCGTCTCCTGCAAGGACTTGGCAATTACCGGCAACGGGGTTACAAAATTGCCCTTGATGTGGGCTATTCCTATGCCGCCAATGACTTGCCCGACTTAATCACCCACCTAACGCCGGACTACCTGCGTATTAACGCGCCGGGTTCGGGACTGGTTGATCTGTCCGTGCAAATTGCCTGGCCTTATTTTCTGGAAGCATTAAAGGATTTGGCGGGCATGATAGGCAGTCAAATTATTTTGCAGCAGGCAGACAAACCGGAGCAAGCGGTTGTTGCCGAAAGGCTGGATTTTAAGCTAGTGCAGGGACGCTACTACGACCAGTTGGTCAGCGACGATTACCGCAGCGCCTGATCTCAAGACGTTAGGCCTGCATTCTTCCACACCACATATAAACCATTCATTCGTAGCGGGTGCAACCCAAGGTTTGCACCCGCTACGGATAACACCCTGATGTTAATCCGTTTTTTTACGCGAAAGCCCGTCAACTGTTAATGAAACCAATGGGCATGGCGTATCCGCACAGCCACCTTTTCGCCCTTATCAATTTGAAGGGCTTTGAATTGTTCGTTGGGCATTTCCGCGAAAATGATGGCAACTTCATCGTCCGCCTCTTTGTTAAGCAATTCGACGCGGATTAATGCCCCTAAGTGTTGCCAATCTTTCAAAACGGCTTGGGCCGTGCCAGCGGTGGCCTTAGCCAATTCTATGTTATGCGGCCGGACATGGGCGACTTTGCCGATCTGCGGTGTGGGCAAGCCGGAGTTTTTTAGCCAGAACGTGTCGGTTTGTTCTAAGTCAAAGACATTGGTCTGGCCGATAAAACGTGATACGAAGGCATTGGCCGGATGGTCATAAATATCGCTGGGCGAGCCTTGCTGCTCGATATGGCCGTGGTTTAGCACGACGATTTGGCTGGCGACTTCCATCGCTTCTTCCTGGTCATGGGTGACGAAAATGCTGGTCACGTTCAATTCATGGTGCAAATGCCTAAGCCATAGCCGCAAATCCTTGCGTACGCTGGCGTCCAAGGCGCCGAACGGCTCGTCCAGCAGCAGCACCGACGGTTCCACCGCCAGTGCCCTGGCCAACGCAATGCGCTGGCGTTGGCCGCCGGACAATTGTTCGGGAAAACGGTTGGCCAGCCAATCCAGTTGCACCAGCTTCAGCAAGGCATGCACCTTGTCTTTGATTTCCGCCTCGCTAAGCCGCTGTTTCCGGGGTTTGACCCTAAGCCCGAAGGCAATGTTGCCGAACACGGTCATGTGCCTAAACAGCGCGTAATGCTGGAACACGAAACCGATCTGCCGGTTTTTGACCGGCTGTTCAGTAACCTCGTTGCCTTTGAGGAACACTTGCCCGGCATCGGGTTGCTCCAGTCCGGCGATGATCCGCAGCAACGTAGTCTTGCCGCAGCCGGATGGCCCCAATAAAGCCACCAGTTCGCCTTCCGGGATGTCGAGATGGATGTTGTCCAAGGCGGTAAAATCGCCAAATTTTTTGCTGATGTTATTAAGGATAATGCCCATGATCTGCCCTCTTCGGTTATCGGTTATTCAGACGCCAAGCGGGCGGCTTTAAGGTCTTGCGCCTGCCGCCACTCCAAAAACGTTTTGACGATTAAGGTGACCACCGCCAAACCCGCCAATAAAGATGCGCCGGCGAACGAACCGATAAAATCGTACTCGTTGTAAGTCACTTCCACATGCAGCGGCAAGGTATTGGTCAGGCCCCTAATATGCCCTGACACCACCGACACCGCGCCGAATTCGCCCATGGCGCGGGCGTTGCACAACAATACGCCGTACAGCAGCCCCCATTTGATATTGGGCAAGGTGATGCTGAAAAACATTTGCCAAGGGCCCGCGCCCAGCGACAGTGCCGCCTCTTCCTCCTCACAGCCGATTTCCTGCATTAACGGGATCAGCTCGCGGGCGACGAACGGGAAGGTCACGAACAAGGTCGCCAAAATAATGCCGGGCACCGCGAAAATAATCTTAATGTCATGCGCCGCCAGCCACGGCCCCAGCCAACCTTGGGCGCCGAACACCAAAACATAAATCAGGCCGGCGATCACTGGCGATACTGAAAAAGGCAAGTCGATCAGGGTGACCAGCAAATTCTTGCCGGGAAAGCTAAAACGCGCCACTGCCCAGGCCGCCGCCACGCCGAATACTGTGGTCAGCGGCACCGTGATGGCGGCGGTCAGCAAGGTCAGTCGAATGGCGGCCAAGGTGTCCGGGTGCGTAAGGCTGTCGCTATACGGCCCCAAGCCTTTGCTAAAGGCTTCGGTCAGTACCGTGGCCAACGGCAACACCAAAAATAGGCTGGTAATGGCCAAGGTCAGGCCAATCGACAGGTAGCGGAAGCCATTAGGATCGGCTAGGCTCAACGGCTTGCGGGTTACGGATACGTTCATGGGATAGACTCCTTATAGTTGGCCGCGCTGACGGCGCAGCCAGCCTTGCAGCAAATTGATCAACAATAGCAAAATAAATGACAACACCAGCATAACCAGGCCAATCGCGGTGGCGCCGGCGTAATCGTATTGCTCCAGTTTGGTCATGATTAGCAGCGGCACGATCTCCGATATGTACGGCATGTTGCCGGCGATGAAAATCACCGAGCCGTACTCGCCAACCCCGCGAGCGAAGGCCAAGGCAAAGCCGGTCAACGTCGCGGGCAGAATGTTGGGCAAAATTACCTTGATAAAGGTCTGCCAGCGGTTAGCCCCCAAGCTGGCGGCCGCCTCCTCCATCGCCGTGTCGAACTCCTGTAACACCGGCTCAATGGTGCGGACGACAAACGGCAGGCCGATGAAGATCATCGCGAACACAATCCCCAACGGCTGGTAGGCAACTTGCACGCCCAGCAACGACATGATGGCTTTGCCGATTACACCGCTAGGCTGGTAAATGGTGGCCAGCACAATGCCGGCCACGGCGGTCGGCAAGGCGAACGGCAGGTCGATTAAGGCGTCGAACAGTCGCTTGCCGGGAAACGGGTAGCGCACCAAGGTCCAGGCGATGATAAATCCGAACACCCCGGCGACGGCGGCGGCTAATAACGCCGAACCGAAGGTGACCCGGAACGAGGCGATGACGCGGGCGTTGGTCAAAATAGCCCAGAACTGCTCCGGGCTAAGCTGGAAGGTCTTCAACAGCAGGGCGCTAAGCGGGATCAACACGATCAGCGCCAGATAAACCAAGGTAAAACTAATGGCCGGGCGGAACCCCGGCATAATGTGACTTTGTGGCATGTCAGTCTAGTTAGTGTAGGCCGGGCTTGCCCGCAAAGGGCGATGGGCGTTAACCAACCCGGCAAGTGAATATAAACCACATCAGATCGTCCGCGGCCTGCTAGCCCGTAGGAGCGACTTGACACGCTTAAATTACGGCGCGTAAATCTGATCAAACGTGCCGCCATCGTCGAAATCCGTCTGTTCCGGTAAAAACGGGCGGTAATACTATTTGGCCGCCAAGCGTTGCCCGACCGCTGAAAACAAATACTCCAGGTAGGCTTCCGCCAGATCACGGACGCCGTGCTTGGTGACGGTTTGATCCACAATCGCAGCCGGTGGCTCGGCCAAAATGCTGGTCGGCGGCACGACGATTTCAAACCGCCCCGACCCTTCCCGGTTAACGGCCCGTAGGGCTTCGTTTTCCCAGGCCAGCAAGACATCGCCGATGCCGCCTTGGATGAAGGTGTTGGCAGAACCGCG
>DBNZ01000004.1 GCA_002299495.1 Methylococcaceae bacterium UBA659 | reverse complement strand
GTCCCGCCCCGGGCCGAAGGGCGCTCCCATGTAACCCAAAAATATCGCCCCCTTAATCACTAATCGCTATGGCTAACTTGCACAACTGCGACCCCGTTATTTTCAGGGTTGCAATCCCCGTCCCTGTCGACCGCCTGTTCGATTACCTTGCCCCTATGAATCAAGATGTTTGTGCGGTTTTCCCAGGTATTCGGTTAGAGGTGCCGTTTGGCAAAAGCAAAAAAATCGCCTTCTTGGTTGAAGTGGCCAGCCATACCGAAGTAGGGCCGGAAAAACTGAAGCCGGTGCTGTGCATTCTGGATACGCAGCCGTTATTGTCGGTTAAAGATATGGAGCTATTGTGCTGGGCCAGCCGTTATTACCACCATCCTTTAGGTGAAGTCATCAGCAGCGCTTTTCCGGTGGCTTTACGGCAAGGTAAGGCGGCGCATCTTAAGTCACCGCAATGCTATAGGTTGACCCCATTAGGCCTGGCCATTGACGAAAAGGGATTAAAAAGGGCTTCTAGGCAACAGGCTATGCTGGGTTTTTTTAAAGCGGGCACTATCCGGCCAAAAGACCACCCGCAATTGGTTTCCGCCAGCGCCAAGGCGGTTTTAAGGCAATGGTTGGCCAAGCAATGGCTAATCGTAGAGGACGATGCCCCCGCCGAACTTATTCCCTACACGCAAGCGCCGGGCTTTGTTTGCAATGACCGGCAACAGGCGGCGATCCGCGCTGTGGTCGGACAGCTGCATCGTTTTGCGGTGTTTTTGCTGGAAGGCGTGACCGGCAGCGGCAAAACCGAGGTTTATCTGCAAGTCATCAGTGCGGTGTTGGCGCAAAACCGACAAGTGTTGGTGCTGGTGCCGGAAATAACCCTGACGCCACAATTGGAACAGCGCTTCCGTGAACGCTTCGCGGTCAATATCGCGGTTAGCCACTCCGGCCTTACCGACGGCCAGCGGCTACGGGCTTGGCTAAGCATGCAACAAGGCCATTGCCCTATTATGCTGGGAACCCGGTCGGCTTTGTTTACGCCGTTTAAAAACTTAGGCTTGATCGTCCTTGACGAAGAACACGACCCGTCTTTCAAGCAACAGGAAGGTTTCCGCTTTTCCGCCCGTGATGTGGCGGTGATGCGCGCTAAGATGTTGGGTATCCCGGTATTGCTGGGTTCCGCTACGCCCTCATTGGAAAGCCTGTTTAACGTCGAAAAAAAGCGTTACCACTTGTTGCACCTGCCAGAGCGGGCGGGCAATGCCACTGAGCCGGAGTTGCAACTGCTGGATATCCGCAATAAAAAAATGACCGCAGGGCTGTCCGAGCCAGTGCTGGCGCAAATCCGGAAAACCTTGGCGAAACAGGAGCAGGTGTTGCTGTTCCTAAACCGGCGCGGTTTTGCCCCTACCTTAATTTGCCACGGCTGCGGTTGGGTGGCACGTTGCGTGCGTTGCGATGCCAACTTGGTCGTGCATGCCAAAGCCAGTTTGTTACGTTGCCACCATTGCGGTTATGAACAGGTTTTGCCCAAGCTGTGTCCGGCTTGCAAAAGCCCTCAATTGACGGCGTTAGGTCTTGGTACCGAGCGGGTGGAAAATATTCTGGCGGAGTTGTTCCCTGAGCATACCGTTATCCGTTTGGACAGGGATACGACACAACGCAAAGGTGCTTTAGATCGTTACCTGGCCCAAATCAATCAAGGCCGGACGGATATTGTCTTGGGTACGCAGATGTTGGCAAAAGGCCATCATTTCCCGAATGTCACCTTGGTGGTCATCATTGATGTCGATAGCGGCTTGTTCAGCATCGACTTCCACGCCCAGGAGCGGTTGGCGCAACAGATTGTGCAGGTGGCCGGGCGGGCGGGGCGGGCGGAAAAACCCGGCAAGGTGGTGTTGCAGACCCGTAGGCCCGAGCATCCGTTATTGATGACGTTAATTAACGCAGGCTACCGCCATTTTGCCCAAATGGCTTTGGCTGAACGCAAGCAAGCCGGGTTGCCGCCTTACCGTTATCAAGCTTTATTAAGGGTGGAGGCTGGCCAGCCGCAAGTGGTGGAAAACCTGTTGCGTCAAGTGGTGGATATGGCGAAAGCCTATGCCGGAACAGGGTTGCAGGTGCTAGGTCCAGTGCCCGCGCCAATGGCGAAACGGGCCGGTCTTTTTCGGTATCAGCTCTTGTTCCAGTCGAGGCGGCGGACGGGCTTGCATGCGTTATTGGATCATGTGGCCGAAGGGCTGGCGGGCATCAAACCGGGCAAGACAGTGCGTTGGTCGCTAGACGTTGACCCGTTGGACCTTTATTGAATCAAATACAGTAAGCCGTAAATACCCACTCGGTGATCACCCATTCGGTGGTATAGCGTGGGTTAAACGGTGCCACGCTTGTCCAGTATAATGGTCAATACGCTGGTAAAATTAAACGCTTTAGGGTATTTGTGTCCTAAAGCGGTTTAGGGTGGCCGGTCAGGTTCATTTCAGTGTTTGGGAAACCCAGGATGGCCTGATGCCGCTGGCTGTGCAAAATGAAACGGACGCAGAGGTCAGCGGTGATTTTTTCCGTTTGCACGACGCCGTCTATGCTGACCTTGTACCAGCGGGTCATCCGGCAGGATTGCCTTGGTTATTTGATGGTACGGGTTCGCTTTTAATTTGAAATTTCCAATGTATACGGTTAATAACGAGTAACAGCAATGTCAGAAACAGAAGAGAAAATCCAGAACCGCAGCAACAGCCTCATTTTAATCCATGAACAAATTGCTGAATTGAACCGCCAATATCAACCGCTTGGTTTTGAAGGCCGTTTGCGTAAGCTGTACACCGATTTTAAACCCGAAAAAATCATGGTGACGTCATCTTTCGCGGCGACTTCGGCTTATTTTCTACATATCATTTCCCGCATCCGTCCCGAGCAGGTGATTTTTTTTATCGATACCGGATTTCATTTTCCGGAGACCTTAATTTATCGTAATTATTTGATTGGGCTATACCATTTAAAAGTCCAAGACATCAAAGCGGATGATTATCAGCATGAATACAGCGTAAAAGAAAAGCTGTACCAAACCGACCCGGATTTTTGCTGCACGATCAATAAAATAAATTCATTGGAAAGCATAAAGTCCAATTACGATATCTGGGTGTCCAGCCTTATGAGCTGGCAGACCGATCACCGTGCCGGGCTAGCCATTTTTGAAGAGCGCCGTGGCATTATCAAGTTCAACCCGATGATAGACGTGTCGCGGGAAGAGCGTGACACCTATATCGCCGAACATAAACTCCCGTTCCATCCCTTAGTCGCCGAAGGTTATTCTTCCATCGGTTGCACCCACTGCACGGTCAAGGGCGAAGGCCGAAGTGGCCGCTGGCTGGGAAAACCCAAAACCGAATGCGGCTTGCATCTTTAGCGTGCATTTCGGTTATAAAGCCAATGGGGCGACGCCATGAGCCGCGAGTTTTTACCCGCCGTTATCAGGTGCGCCCAACGCGGTAAAGAAAGCCCATTTACCCATTCAAAGGGTTGTGTTCAAAACGGCCAATCAACTGTATGCGAAATTGAATAATGGGAAGGCTGGGCAATGCGTTTTGCAAATTTCTCACTGGATAAACACCCGCTAGCGCTTATGAACGTCAAACCCGCAGACAGGGTCAATGCCATTACCCCGTTTTATGTCATGGAATTGCTGCGTCAGGCAAGAATCATGGAGACCGCAGGCCGCCGGGTGATCCACATGGAAATCGGCGAACCGGACTTTCCTACGCCCAAGGCCATTATCAACGCCGCGTTGAAGCACATTGAAACCGGCCAGGTTAAATATACCCCGGCGGCTGGTTTGCCCGAACTACGGCAAAAAATCGCCGGTTTTTATCGCCAGCGGTATGGCGTGGATATCGACCCGAGGCGGATTTTGATCACCCCGGGGGCTTCTGGGGCTTTTTTGCTGGCCTTCGGTATCAGCTTGAACCCGGGTGACACTATCATGATGGCCGATCCGTGCTACCCGTGTAACCGCAATTTTGCCAGCCTCTTTGGCGGGCATGCTATGACCCTGCCGGTTTCCGCGGAAAACCAATACCAACTGACAGCAGGGCAAATTAGGCTGCATTGGGGGGAAACCTGCACAGGCGTCCTAGTCGCCTCACCCGCCAACCCCACCGGTACTTTGATCGCGGACGAGCAGTTGGCACAGGCGGTTGCCGCGACCGAAGAGTTAGGCGGGATTTTTTTCTCAGATGAGATTTACCACGGCCTGACTTATGGGCGGCCAGCGGTTTCCGCACTGCAATTTAGCGACCAAGTCTTCGTGGTCAATAGCTTTTCCAAGTATTTTGGCATGACCGGCTGGCGTATCGGCTGGTTGGTGGTTCCAGAGCCGTGGGTCGGTGCGGCGGAAAAACTGGCGCAGAACATTTTTATCGCCACCTCGACGCATTCCCAGTTTGCGGCGTTATCGGCTTTTGAACCGGAGACTTTGGCAGAGTTGGAGCTAAGGCGCAAGCAATTGGCCCGCCGCCGCGATTATCTTTATCAGCAACTGCTACGCCTAGGGTTTAAAATCCCTATCAAACCGGAGGGGGCATTTTACATCTATGCCGATGGTTCAAACTTTACCCATGACAGTTTTCAGTTTGCCTGGGATTTGCTCGACAAAGAAGCGGTGGCCGTGACGCCGGGCAAAGACTTCGGCGTCCATGACGCCCAGTACGCCCTGCGCTTTGCCTATACCACTTCGATGGCTAATCTGGCGGAGGCGGTCAGGCGGCTGGAACGATTTGTTAGTTGAGGAATGATGTCTATCAAACAATTGACCGCGCTGGAATTAAAACAAGAAATCGACGCCAACGACCATTTGGTTTTGTTGGATGTACGCGAGCCTTTTGAATTCAATTATGCCCATATCCCGGGCAGCCGCTTGATCCCATTGGCCCAATTGCCAGGCAGGATAGCGGAATTGGACGCCAGCAAAGAAACGGTGGTGATCTGCCACCATGGCATGAGGAGCATGCAGGCGGCAAATGTTCTGCTGCATTTCGGATTTCAGCGGGTCGGCAACCTGCAGGGCGGCATTGATGCCTGGTCACGGGATTGCGACAGTGGCATACGCCGTTATTGAAACCATGCCCAAATAGGCTCGACCACAACCCGGTCCCCGGCCATAACACCCGCACATTCGGCCGGCAAGACCACCAAACAATTGGCCGCCGCCAAGCTACTGAGAATATTCGAACCTTGTTTGCCGGTGCTGCGGACTTGCAAGCCTCCGTCAACATCTTGGGATAAAAAGCCGCGTTGGAACTCTTCCCGTCCGGGTGATTTTTCCAAGGTTGACGTGCACGTTGCCAGCATCCGGAAATTTAGGTGATCGGCAGCTCCGGAAAGTTTTTTCAAGGCCGGCACGACCAGCTGCTGAAAGGTCACCATGACGGAAACCGGGTTGCCGGGCAAGCCAAAAAAATGGCATCGACCGATTTGCCCATAGGCCATGGGTTTGCCCGGCTTGATGGCGATTTTCCAAAAATCCACCCGCCCTAATCGGGCCAACACATCCTTGACATAATCGGCCTCTCCAACGGACGCGCCGCCGGTGGTGATGATGGCGTCAAAGTCTTGGGCGGCGGCGCCCAGTTTTGCTTGCAACAGCTTAGGGTCGTCCGCCAAAATCCCGCCATCGGTCACTTGATAGGCAGGCTGGGCCAGCGCCGCATGGAGCAAATAGCGGTTGCTATCATATATTTTGCCGCTAGCGAGCGACCCGCCTACGGCAACCAGTTCATCGCCGGTCGAGAAATGAATAACCCTCAGCCGCTTGGTCACTGGCACATCGCCAATACCGGCGGCCGCCAGCAAAGCCAAATCCCCGGCCAGCAATTTTTTCCCGGCGGGTAATAAAGGCGTATTTTCCCGCACGTCCTCACCCGCTGCGCGGATGTTTTGCCCTGGTTTCAAACCGCCTTGAAAATAGGCGATGCCGCCCTCGGTATGGACTTGCTCCTGCATGATGACCGTATCGGCCGGAACCGGCGCCACTGCACCGGTAAAAATCCTGACACATTGGCCGGTTAATATTTTCCCTTGAAACGGTTTGCCCGCGCTAGCGGTCCCGATGATTTCCAGTTGGAAAGGGCTGTCTTGAATGTCATGGCTCATCAAGGCATAACCGTCCATGGCCGAATTACGGTCAGACGGGATATTGATGGGCGAAACTAGGGTGCTGGCCAGCATCCGCCCCATCGCCCCGCCTAAACCGACAATTTCAGCTTCTTGGATGGGCCTGATGGATGACATCATTCGTGCCAGAGCCTCGGCGACCGTCAATAAGGGTTTATAGTCCCTGCTACAAATATCCATTTACCGGCTTACCTTTACAAAGTTAATCACAAAATCGGCGATTTGCCGGGGCTGGTTCAAATCCAAAAGTGGCAGGGGGCAGGGGATCGCTGGCAAGCCATCGCTTGCCAGCGCAATAATGTGGGCGTCGCCTGGATAGAGCAGGGGCTTTTGCAGGGCGGCGCGATGCAATTCAATTTTGGCAAAGCTTTCCTTTTTAAAACCCTCAACCAGCAACAAATCCAGGCCGGTTTGGTCGAAAAACCGTAACTGGCCGTCCAGATCGGGTTCTTGCTCCGGGCAAATTTCCGTGATGATGGCGCGCCGCTTGCTGGAAACGATCATGACCGGGGAGGCGCCCGCAGCCCTGAGCCTAAAGCTGTCTTTGCCAGGATAATCAATATCAAAATCATGGTGGCCGTGCTTGATCAAACCTAACCGTAGGCCTTGCTTTTGCAGCAGCGGAATGAGCTTTGTCAGCAAAGTGGTCTTGCCAGTACCACTGAAAGCCGCAAAGCCCAAAATAGGTACGCAGGCGTTCTGCATAAGTCCGCTCTCCAGACGTGTTTCAATTGATAGGGTCATTTTAAGTTATCATGGGTTTGTTTGTGAATCACAAGGTGCATGCTGATGCAATTGATTGCGTTGATACTATTGGCCGTGGTCGGCGTTTTTATGTTACGGCGGGCAATGGCTGGCCATCCCGATTTACTGGCCAAGCACACGAAAAGAATGGTTTGGGTCGCCGCCATCGTGCTGGTGTTGTTTTTATTGGCAACCGGTCGTTTACATGTGTTGTTGGCCGCCATCGGCGTCACTGTGGCGTATTTGCTCCGGGTCTTGCCGGTAATCCTAGGTCATGCCCCCGGCCTGCATCGGTTATGGCAACTTTTTCACCAAGGCAAAGCCCAAGCGTCGCAACCAGGCCAAGAACAACACTCTCCCCATAACGCCGGCAATATGACCGTTACGGAAGCCTATCAAGTGTTGGGCTTGCAACCCGGCGCCAGCGAACCAGAAATCATCGCCGCGCATAGGAAACTGATGCAAAAAAACCATCCAGATCACGGCGGCTCCGATTATCTTGCGGCCAAAATCAATTTGGCCAAAAAAACCCTGATCGATAGATAACGAGTATGTTTTCGACCCTAATCTTCATTTTTCTGATTCAAGCGGCTTTTCCAGCTCATGCGGTTAACAAGGATACCGGTGACGTAGTGCTTACGGCAACCCCGCCCCCGACGCCAGAAATTAAGCCGGCACCGACAAAACCCCGCAACAAACCCCCATCCAAACAACCCAGCGCCCATCCTGGCCTAGGTAAATATTATCGGGTCAAGCCTGGTGAGACCCTGTACCGGATAGGGGTTAACACCGGGGTTGGGCATAAAAAGCTGGCGGAATGGAATGGGTTGCCCCCGGATTATTTGGTCAAATCAGGGCAAACACTGCAATTATTCCCAAGCCATTCCGAGGCGCGGACACACAAAGACCCCAAGCAAGCACCGACCGTCAAAACCGTATCCGCGCCTGAAAAAAAAGTTAAGCCCACACCTGCGCCCAGCCCCATCACCATCAGACCGCTTGGTGACAGCATCAAGGTCATGCCGATACCAGAATCATCCGGACAAAACAACCGGCCCGTTAACAAAAACACAAGCACATCGCAAAATTCAACCCCAATTACGGCAAATAAATCTGTTCGTAACATAGCTCCGGTAAAGTCATTGGAAACTGATACAAAAACGACGGTTAAGGACACCCGCATCAGTGGCCAGCTTGGGGGTACGAAAAAACCTAAAGTTGAACCCAAAAAACCAAGGGTCTCAACGGATAATAAAAGTATGTTAAAGTTAAATTTTCAATGGCCACTGACAGGCGTTGTGTTGAAAAACTTTTCTCAATCAAAGGTTAACGGGATAGGCATAGCAAGCCGCATGGATAAGCAATCGGTCAAAGCTGCCGAAGCGGGCAAGGTTGTCTATCAAGGGCCTGGCTTAGAAAATTACCCGAACTTGATCGTTATCAAACATAGCAATGATTTTGTGACCGTATACGCAAACAACAGCCGAATTTTGGTAAAAGACGGCGAAAATATCCGCAAGGGGCAGGCCATAGCCGAAATCTTAGCGGCAAGCGGCAAACAAAAGCCCTTGCATTTTGAAATACGAAAAGCTGGGCGGCCCATCGATGCCTTGGCTGTGTTACCCGCCCGTTGAAAAACCATTTAAGACTTAATGGATTTCTAGTGCTGGGCGATAAGCGACGGGAAAGGCAAGGAATCACTTTTCTTAAAATAGCTATCGTTTTCCGGAACATTAACCGATCTCGTGACCAGACATGAGCAATGAATTTATTGAATTAGTAGCGGACGCCCCCCATGGCTTGATGGACGAAAACACAAGCTTCGATGACGAATTAGCCCCGGGTGATCCTGCCCTCCCTGTCATTGAAGAAACGGCAGCTAAGAATCATTCAGCAAACGACCTAGACGCCACCCGCGCATACCTTAACGGGTTGCGGCGTTCCAATTTGTTAACGGCCGAGCAAGAAAAGTTTTATGGCGCCAAAGCCCTAAAAGGCGACTTGGAGGCGCGTAACATTATGATAGAAAGCAATTTACGGCTGGTAGTGACGATCTCAAGACGCTATCAGAACCGGGGTCTGCCCTTGCTGGACATCATAAATGAAGGGAATTTAGGGTTAATCAGGGCGGTGGAAAAATTTGATCCCGACAAAGGCTTCCGGTTCTCCACCTATGCCACCTGGTGGATCAGGCAAACGATCGAGCGGGCCTTGATGAGCCAAACCCGCACCATCCGGTTGCCCATCCATATTGTTAAAGAAATGAACGTGTGCCTGAAAGCACGGCGTCTATTGGCGAATAACCTCGATTACGAGCCAACCCTGGAAGAAATCGCAGCCCATCTAGGCAAACCCGTCAAGCAAGTCGAGAAAATGCTTAATTTGAATGAACGGGTCACTTCCATTGACGTCCCAAGCAACCATGGATTTGACAAGCCGTTATCGGAATTTGTGGCCAATGGCACCAACGTGCCACCAGAGGATAAATTGATCACCGAAGGCATCAACCACAGCATAACGGGTTGGGTCCTGGAATTGCCGGAACGACAACGCGAAGTGATCTGCCGACGTTACGGGTTATGCGGCTATGAAGAAGGCACCCTAGAAGAAGTCGCCAACCAACTAGGCCTGACCCGCGAACGGATCAGGCAAATCCAACTGGATGGCTTAAAAAGATTGAAAGAAATCTTGCGGCAAAACGGCTATTCCTTTGAGGAGATTTTTTGTTGAGCTTTACTGCGGAAAATTCGCTGGTTTAGCGGCGGGTTAGTTGAGATTTCCAACCGGTCAAATTTGTTGTTCACGCTGGGTACTTCTGCCGGTTCCGGCCATTCCAATATTGTTTTGCCAAGGCTTCCGCTTCCTGTTGGCTTTCCGCTTTACCTAATAGTTTCAACGCGATAGCCGCCGTGCCTAGCACCGAAGCCGCGGCGAATTCATCATCCAACTCCCCCCGCCACAATAACGCCAGTAGTTCCGGTTGCAAGCTTTCCGCTTTGACATGGCGGCGGGCAAACAACGCCGGCCAATTCTCATCCATCAATTCGCCTGCGTGGACGCTTTGCACCAAGCATTCCATATCTGGATTGCGCTCGGTTTCGCCGCCTTCGCCTTTCAATACCGCCATGTGCGGTTGCCCCAACAAGGCTGCGGCTTGCTGATGCACTGGCCGGTAGCCGGGATGGAAAATACCCTGGATGCTGTACTCGGCGTTGAACGGGTTTAACAGCCGCACCAGGGTATGCACCGGCGAACGCAAGCCCAGCAGCGGGCGCAATTCGATGAGCTCATGCAGTTTCGGGCAGAATTTCGGTAACGCTAAATAACTGAAACCTTGCCCGGCCAATTGCAGTTGCGCTTGGGCGATGGATGCGGCGGGTTTCAGCCCCAACGCCAACAGCGCATCCTCGGTGTACAGGCGGTTTGCGGTATGGCCGGCGGCGCCATGCATGAACACGGTGACGCCGTTTTCAGCCAACAGCAAGGCCGACAATAAAAACCACGGCAAGTGGCGGCGTTTGCCGGCATAGCTGGACCAGTCCAAATCGACGGCGCAAGCGCGGGCGAAATCGAAGTGTTCGCGCACCGCTTGTACAAACCCCGCCAATTCCTCCGGCGACTCTTCCTTGACCCGCATCAGCATCAAAAACGCCCCCAATTGCACCGGCAAGGTCTCGTCCGCCATAACCATCCGCATGGCGTGATAGGCTTGCTCTTGGGTCAACGACCTAGAACCCTTCTTGCCCTTGCCAAGAATGCGGATGTATTGTGCGAACGGATGCTCGGGATGCGGCGTGTGTTCGTGATGGCTGAGTTTCATAAGGAAAATTTAACATAATGGTCGATTAACAACACCGCGAACAGCGCGGTGATATAAACAATCGAATAACCGAAAGTCCGCATCGCGATCCGGTCGCTTTTGTTCCGCATCATCAGTACCGCCAGATAAATGAACAGAAAGCCTAAAGGCAGTGCACCGGCCAAATAAAGCAAGCCGCTCATGCCGGTTAGATACGGCAACAAGCTGACGATCAGCAATAAGATGGTGTACAGCAAAATCTGCAAGCGGGTAAATTCCACGCCGTGGGTCACCGGCAGCATCGGGATGTTAACTTTGGCGTATTCGTCCCGGCGGGCGATGGCCAGCGCCCAAAAATGCGGCGGAGTCCAGACAAAAATGATCAGTGCCAACAGCAAGGCGTAGGGGTCGATGCTGTTGGTCATGGCCGCCCAGCCTAGTAGCGGCGGCGTGGCTCCGAATGCGCCGCCGATGACGATGTTCTGCGGGGTCGCCCGTTTCAAATACAAGGTGTAGACGATGGCATAACCGAACAGCGACAAAAAGGTCAGCACGGCGGTCAATACGTTGACAGTCAGCACCAGCAACAGCATGGAAGCAATGCCCAGGATGATGGCGAACGCCAAGACATTGGTTGCGCTCAATTGGCCTTTCGGCAATGGCCGGTTTTCGGTGCGCGCCATTTGTGCATCGGCCTTGCGGTCAATGAAATGGTTGATGGCGGCGGCCGACGAGGCCGCTAAGGCGATGCCTATGATACCAAAGACAGCGGTCGCCAACGGCGGCACACCGGGTACGGCCAACAACATACCGACCAAGGCGGTGAACAGCATTTCCAACACCACGTTCGGCTTGCACAGCCTCAAATAATTTTTCCAGGACAAATTCTTGCGCTGTTCTTGGGGGAGGGGCGTAGACATCGATTAGACTCAATTTAATAACTGCCGATAGCATACCGTGAAGACCGGGTGATTAAAATAGCCAAGTAAGGTACTCTGCCTAGAACCTGCTCAGTAAGTCACAAAGCGTAGCCGATATAACCGTCGGCCAGCCTGAAAACATCGCGGCATTTTAAGCGCGGCCATGACCCAGCCAGTTTTAGGCTCATCATAACGTCTGCCAAGCCCGCTTTTTCCAGGGCAAAAATCCTTTCAAGGTATTGGCGATATTCCGCGCGGTTCTTCTGATAAGTAGTCGTGCATAAGTTGTTTAACATGATAAACTTGCAAAACTATCGTGCAACCATTGAACAAAATTATTTTTGACGCTCTCTGAGTCTGTTTTTTTCAGCCGAATGTCGTCGTTTTTACAAAATTTAGGGCATGGCTGTCTCTGTAAGTCATAAAAATCGAAAGGTTAAAACCGTTCTGCTCTATT
>DBNZ01000213.1:5329-6543 GCA_002299495.1 Methylococcaceae bacterium UBA659 | reverse complement strand
ACGGCCTGCCATCGCAACCTAGGCACAGCGCTATTAGGCAATGGTTACCAAGATTCGGGAATATAGATTAACATGGCCTTTTTTGATTTTTTTCAAACCCATAATCCGTTATGCAAGCTTATCTGTCATTGCTCGAAAAAATCCTCGATGAAGGCCAGCGCAAGGGCGACCGCACCGGAAACGGCGTCTTGTCCCTTTTCGGCCACCAAATGCGCTTTGACCTGAACCAAGGTTTCCCGCTGGTCACCACTAAAAAAATTCATATCAAATCGGTGATTTATGAACTGCTCTGGTTTTTACAAGGCGATCGCAACATTGCCCGCTTAAAAGACAACGGGGTGGGAATTTGGGATGCCTGGGCGGATGATGACGGCGATTTAGGGCCGGTATACGGTGTCCAATGGCGGTCTTGGCCTACGGCCGACGGCAGGCATATCGACCAAATCAGTGCCGTCGTGCGGCAAATCCAAACCAACCCGAACAGCCGCCGTTTGGTGGTTTCGGCCTGGAACGTCGGCGCTTTGCCGGATGAGTCCATAAGCCCTAAAGCCAACGTGGCGCAAGGCAAAATGGCGTTGGCGCCCTGCCATGCCTTGTTCCAGTTTTACGTCGCGGGCGGCAAGTTGTCCTGCCAGCTATACCAGCGTTCGGCGGACGTGTTTCTCGGCTTGCCGTTCAACATCGCCAGCTATGCCTTGCTGACGCATATGGTCGCGCAGCAATGCGGCTTAGGGGTGGGTGATTTCATCTGGACCGGCGGCGACGTGCATTTGTATTTGAACCACTTAGAGCAGGCCCGGTTGCAACTGAGCCGTGAGCCTTTTCCGTTGCCGAGTTTACGCATCGCCCGCAAACCGGAATCGCTGTTCGGTTACGTCTATGAGGATTTTGTCATCGCCAACTACCAAGCCCACGGGCACATCAAAGCCGCCATCGCCATTTAGCCAACCGCTTAAATCGCCTATAATGCCCGACATTTTTGCAAAAAAACATCCGATGGAGAACAACGTGCAGGAAGAAGTATTGGCAGGCCTCCTCCGTGGGGCCGACGACGTGTTGGTGGTACCAGAACTGGTGGCGAAGCTAAAGGAAAACAGGCCGCTACGGGTCAAGGCCGGGTTTGACCCAACCGCCCCCGATCTGCATTTAGGCCATACCGTGCTGATCAATAAATTGAAACAATTCCAGGACGCCGGCCATGAGGTGTTGTTCCT
>DBNZ01000213.1:0-4931 GCA_002299495.1 Methylococcaceae bacterium UBA659 | reverse complement strand
ACAAGTCCTCGCCAATGCCGGAACTTACCAGGCCCAGGTGTTTAAAATCCTCGACCCTGACAAAACCCAGGTGCTGTTCAACTCCACTTGGATGGACGCGCTGTCGCCGACCGAATTGATCCAAATCGCCGCCAAGCACACGGTGGCCAGGATGCTGGAGCGGGACGACTTCAACAAACGGTTTAAAAGCGGCCAGCCCATCGCCATCCATGAGTTTTTATACCCGCTGATCCAAGGTTACGATTCGGTGGTCATGCACGCCGACGTCGAACTGGGCGGCACCGACCAAAAGTTCAACTTGCTGGTCGGGCGGCAATTGCAGGAAACCTACGGGCAGAAACCGCAAGTGGTGATGACCATGCCGATTCTGGAAGGCCTGGACGGCGTGCAAAAGATGTCCAAGTCGCTGCACAATTACGTCGGCATCGCCGACACGCCGGATGACATGTTCGGCAAGCTGATGTCGATTTCCGACGATTTGATGTGGCGTTATTTCGAACTATTGAGCTTTAGGCCTATGGCCGAAATCCAGCGCTGGCGGCAAGCTTGCGGGCAAGGCGACAACCCGCGCCATTACAAAGTGCAGCTGGCCCAAGAAATCATCGCCCGTTTCCACGATGCCCGGGCCGCCGACAAGTCGTTGGAGACTTTCGAGGCGCGCTTCCAGCGCGGGGCGATGCCGGAGGAAATGGACGACATCGAACTGACGTCGGACGGCGCCGGTTACGGTATTGCCGTGTTGCTGAAAGAGTCCGGCCTGACCGCCAGCACCTCGGAAGCCATCCGTATGATCAAGCAAGGCGCGGTTAAAATAGACGGCGAGAAAGTGTCTGACGGCAAACTGGAAATCGCCAAAGGCAGTACGCATGTATACCAAGTCGGCAAACGCAAGTTTGCCAGGGTCAGCGTTAGTTAAGCGGGCTTGATCTGAAACAGGCGGTTGCTCGGTGTTTGCTCGGATTCATCGACCTAAACCGGTGTCTTAAGCGTAAGGCCTAGCCAGCCCATTGAAACGATGGACGGGGCTGCGGACGGATGCCTCAGTCTGTTGCGATGGCCGCGCAACGTCAGCCAGCCGACCGCGTAGCCGCTGTTAAAACACGTTCTTAAGGTTTGCGGGCAACAACCGACCAGGCAGTTGATGACCCGCTATTTCTTCACAGAACGTAATGCTTGGCATAAGGTTGTTTCGTCTATGTAAAGGCAAGAGCGATTAGAGCCTACCTAGGCGCTTTTTGCCAGTGGACGGCTATGCCTATCTAAAACGTCGGCAATTTCCTGATAGCTCACCAGTTCGTTTTTGCTGGCCATGATGATTTGGCTTAAGGCAATGATCGCCCGCCAATTGGCGCGGTCATTGATAAAGCGAAACGCCTCGTAGAACAAACTGTCGATTTGTTGTTTTCGTTCCGTGGCATCGTCAGTATAAAAATCCAAATATTCTGCAATCGTTTCCATATCGGAAGCGCCGCCATAAAAACGCAATGCCGGAAAGTTGACCAAATGGGAATTGATGATTTCATTGTCCATTAGCGCCACATAATTGGCTTCGGCCAATGGCCCGACCATCAGATTGACTATGTCGGCGTTGAACGCCTTGAGGTAGCCCTCTTTTTGCTCAGGTGAAAAATGCCTGCTGGATTCCTTCATGGAGCGGGTCAAGGAATGAATCAGCCGCCCGCCCTGGACTCTTGCCATGCAATGGTTGGATTTAAAGGTACTGCCGGGTATCTCGGAAATGACAATTTGGAAAAATACCGGCTGCAATTGTTTTTGTTTGTTACCTAGATAAATGGCGGCGGCATGGCCGGCTTCATGGACTGCGGTCTTTAGCCGGATTTTGGACAAGCTGTTTTGTGCAAAAATATCTTTTTGTTCGTAGCTTCGGTTCATCAGAATCGCCTCTTTGCAAAAAGGATGCAGGCTGACAAGCAACCCGCATCGTAGAGAGGAAGGGATATGCAACCGCTAAAAATAACAGTCGCGGGAAAAGTTTATCCGCAGCATGGGGGGTTATGGAATGCGGCAAATTGTCGCGTGACAAGATGCCGCATAGGTTGGAATGAATCTTGCATATTATTTTTTATCGCTATGACAAGAAGTTGATTTTGAAAGATATTGCTATTTATTTCTGCTCTAGCGAGGAAATATTGGGGGATATCACGAAACTCTTTGGGTTATTTCGCTCAAGGTTAATAACGCGCATCTCTTGACAAGTAAAAAAATAAAAAAAATTTTTGTTGGGTCCGTTATTTTTGCCCAATAAAAGGCTTTTTTGCACGGGGCACGGGGCACGCCGCTTGGCAATAACTGCCAGTTAATGTTTCGCCGCTGTCGCAGGCTTAGAGGTCTAGGCCGCTTTCGGAAAAACATGGCAACGTTCCTGAAACCATGCGGATTCCCTAGAAAAGGGCTTTAATAAAAGCTATCGCCGCCATCCATATTCCCGGTCAGGGCATACAACAGGGGCAAACCCTGATTAAGTTTGCCGCCGGCGACCACCTCACAAACGGCGATTTTATGGTCGCCCGCGTCGGCATAATGCAAGACCTTGCAATCGAAATAAGCCAAGCTGTGCGCCAACACCGGTGCCCCGGTGACAGCCGTTTGCCAGCGGTGACCGGCCATTTTGTCGCTCAGCCCCGGCTTGCCGAAATGCTCGGCTAGGGCGTATTGGTCGCGGCTTAGCACGTTGACGGTGCAAACACCGCCGGTTTGCATGAGTTTAAACGAATAATGTTGCGGATTGATGCTGATAGCCAGCAACGGCGGGTTGAAGGACACTTGCATGACCCAGGCGGCGGTGAAGGCGTTTTGGCGCTCGCCGTCGCGGATGCCGATGACGTAAACGCCGCAGCTTAAGTGTTTAAACAGTTGTCCTAGGTGTTCAATCATGACGCTGCACCAAGCGGATACGCATGGACAGGTCGATGGCCTGGATATTTTTGGTCAAGGCGCCGATGGAAATAAAATCGACGCCGGTTGCGGCGATGCTACGGATATTTTCTAGGTTGATATTGCCCGAAGCTTCCAGCTCCACCCGGCCCGCCGTTATTTCCACCGCCGCCGCCATGTCGTCTAAGTTGAAATTGTCCAGCATGATGCGGTCGGGCCGTGCGGCCAGGGCTGCTTGCAATTCGGCCAAGGTTTCGACTTCCACTTCGACCGACGCCGTGCTGCGTTTGCGCGCTTCGGCGACGGCGGCGGCGATGCCACCTAGGGCGATGATATGGTTCTCTTTAATCAATATGCCGTCGGACAAGCTCATGCGGTGGTTATGGCAGCCGCCGACCGCGACCGCGTATTTTTGCGCCAAACGTAGGCCGGGGATGGTCTTGCGCGTGTCCAACACCTTGCCGCCAGTCCCGGCGATGGCGTCGGCATAGCGTTTGGCAAGGGTAGCGGTGGCCGACAGGGTTTGCAGCCAGTTCAACGCGGCGCGCTCGCCGGTCAGCAATGCCCTGGCCGGGCCGTAAAGTGTGCACAACAAGGTGCCTGCCGCCACTGCCATGCCTTCTGCGGCTAGCCAGCCGATTTCTACCCGTTCGTCCAAGGCGATAAAAACCGCATCAAACCAAGCTTGTCCGCACAGCAGCATAGGCTCGCGGGTGATCAGTTCTGCGGTGGCGGTCACCTCGTTAGGGATTAACGCTGCGGTCAGGTCGCCGCCGCCGAGGTCTTCGGCTAAAGAGGGTCGGATGTCGATAGGCGGTAAGGTCGGCAACATGACGGAAAAAATCCAATAAAAGTGGTCGAAGCTCGTAGAATACCATGTTCGCACCGCTAACCGAGACCATGGCATTGACCCTATCCACCACCAACCACCGCTCCGACATCGTCGGGCTGAAATATGTTTACCCTGTGCTGTCCCGGAGGGCGGGCGGCTTGTCCATCGGCGTCAACTTCAACACCAACAACGCCTGCAACTGGCGTTGCATTTATTGCCAGGTGCCGGAGTTAACCCTAGGCACGGCGCCGGTGCTGGATTTTGCGCTGTTGGAACAAGAGCTGCGCGGCTTTTTGGCGCATGTGCTGCATGGCGATTTTTACCCACAATTCCAAGTGCCGGAAGACCGGCGCGTGATTAAGGACATCGCCATAGCCGGCAATGGCGAGCCGACCAGCTTGCAGAAACTCCCCGAAGCGGTCGGGTTGATCGGCCGCATCGCCACCGAGTTAGGCGTGTTCCCGGCCAGCCGGTTCGTGCTGATCACCAACGGCAGCCTGATCCACAAGGCCTGGGGGCAAGACGGTTTGAAGATTTTGCATCAGTACGGCGGCGAGGTGTGGTTTAAGTTCGATTGCGCCGACGCAGCCCAGCGTAAGTTGATTAACCATGCCGCACAAGGCACGGAAGCGGCAATCAACAACTTGGTTATCGCGTCAACGCTTTGTCGCACCAAAATCCAGACTTGTGTGTTTGAGTATCGAGACCAAGGCTGGAGCAAAGCCCAGCGGCAAGCCTATTTGGACGCGTTAGCACGCATCAAAGCCGAAACGGCTATTGAGAAGGTCATGCTTTACACCTTAGCCAGGCCCTCGGCACAACCGGAAGCAGGGGATTTAGCGAAATGCCCGCCGGAAGTGTTGCATGGCCTAGCCGATGACGTGCGGGCGTTGGGGTTTGGGGTTTCTGTCAATTTTTAGTATCTGATGTTACGCCGTAGAGTAGCGCGGGTACGAGACTGCGAAAGCATTCAGCCATCTATTTCCCATTGCCGCAGCTGCCCTTTTTCAGCAGCGGCTTTGCCAAGAAATGCCGGGCAATTCTTCAAAACGGCAAGTAGCCCGGATGCGGCTGAGCGTACCTAAGGGCATAAAGCATCCGGGACCACCGTGGCTGCGATGGTCCCGCTGATTAACTCAAAAAGCCAGGCAGCGCAGCTGCATCGACACCGGAAAACATAGGGTACGCACAGCTACGGATTCAG
>DBNZ01000146.1:12064-16413 GCA_002299495.1 Methylococcaceae bacterium UBA659 | reverse complement strand
AGTGAAACGGGATGGTTTTTAGGACTGCACACCATCATGCGAGACCTGAGACTTATAAAACCGCCAATCCCGCCTCATAATCGGGTTCATCGGCCAATTCCTTGACCAACTCGGTATAAATCACTTTATCCTGTGCGTCGATGACCACTATCGCCCTTGCGGTCAAACCGGCTAAGATGCTGCCGGTCAGCTTGACCCCGTAATCTTCGGCAAAGCCAGAACGAAAACACGACAAGGCCATGACATCTTTTAGCTGTTCGGTTTCGCAAAACCGGCATTGGGCGAATGGCAGGTCGGCGGACACTAGCAATACCACAGTGTTTTGCAAGTGCCCGGCCTTTTCATTGAATCTGCGGGCGGATGCGGCGCAGGTGGGCGTATCAAGGCTGGGGACGATATTCAAGACCTTGCGCTTACCCGCAAAAGCGGCCAGGGACAGGTTTTTTAGCTTGCTGTTGACTAGGACAAAATCTGGCGCCGGACTCCCAACGTTAGGCAATTCTCCGTTGGTGCATAAGGGCTTGCCTTGAAAAGAAATGCTGGCCATGGCTTATTTTTTCGGTTTTTTCTGACGTACCAAGCGCTCGCGCTTCTTGGTCTGCTGCCGTCCGGGCAATTTATTTTTTAGGCCCTGGAACGGGTTGACGGGGGATTTAAACACCAAGCGCAACGGCGTACCGGACAAGCCTAATTTTTCCCGATAATAGTTGGTCAGAAAACGCTTGTAATCCAACGGCAAAGCGTCGGTTTGGCTACCGTGGATTACCACCACCGGCGGATTGCGCCCGCCTTGGTGGGCGTATTTCAGTTTGATCCGTCGGGCGCCGACCATAGGCGGTTGATGGGCGCTAGTCGCCTCTTTTAAAATGTGGGTCAATACTGGCGTCGACATGTCCAGCATGGCCGAACCATAGAGTTCGCTCACCACATCAAACAACTTGCCCACACCACTGCCGTGCAAGGCTGAAATCGGGCGCTTTTCGGCAAATTCCAGAAACGACAATTTAATGTCTACTTGCCGTTTCACCCTCTCCCGTTGCTCCGCGCTTAACCCATCCCATTTGTTCAAACCGATAATCAAGGCTCGACCTGCTTCCAGCACTAAACCCAGCAAATGGGCGTCTTGGTCGGTGATCGCTTCGCTGGCGTCAATCAGGTAAATCACCACATGCGCCCGCTCTATGGCTTGTAATGCCTTGACCACGCTGAATTTTTCCACGGTTTCAAAAATGCGGGAGCGACGCCGAACGCCTGCCGTGTCGATTAAGGTGTAGCGTTTGCCGTCGCGTTCAAACGGGATGTAAATGCTATCGCGGGTAGTGCCCGGTTGGTCAAACACGATGACCCGCTCTTCACCCAACAGCCGGTTGACCAGGGTGGATTTGCCCACATTAGGGCGGCCAACTATGGCAATGGCAATGCTTTTTTCATCTTCTTCCGATTCTGCCCCGGCCGCCTCGGCAGGCAAACGCAGGGCCACCTGTTCCATCAGTTCCGCCACCCCACGTCCGTGCGATGCGGCAATTTTCAGCGGTTCACCCAAGCCTAGCGCGTAAAAATCGACGCCGACGACGGCGGCATCCAAGCCATCGGTTTTATTGATGACCAATATGACGGGTTTGGCCAACTTCCGTAAATCATCCGCGATGACTTGATCGGAGGCGCTTAGCCCTTGCCGGGCATCCACCATGAACAACACCAGGTCCGCCTCTTCCAAAGCCACCTGCACTTGTTTGCGCGACACGCTTTCTATGCCTTGGGCAGCATCGGCAATACCGCTGGTGTCCACCACTAGACAAGGCCGGTCTAAGTTTTTCACGCGGCCATATTTGCGGTCACGGGTAAGACCTGGAAAATCGGCCACTAAGGCGTCCCGGCTGCGGGTCATGATATTAAACAAGGTTGATTTGCCGACATTGGGCCTGCCCACTAAGGCTATCACGGGTAATAAAGACATGGTTATTGGACACCCACCCGATAAGCGGCCAAGGCCCCATCGCCGGCATAGACATAAACCGTGTCCGCGTTAATGACGGGCTTGGCTTCGATAGGGGCGTCGGAGACTCGCACACGCCCTAACAACCTGCCATCGGTCGTGCTCAACCAATGCAAATAGCCTTCAAAATCTCCTACCACCACATAGCTTTCGTAAATCGTCGGGGCGCTCAGTTGGCGTTGGTGCAGGTCGCTCTGCTTCCACAACGAGGAACCGCCGCGTTGGTCTAATTGCCAGACGTCACTGACCGAATCCGACAAATAGAGATACTGCCAATCGTGGCCTAGCCCTGAATCGGAAGACAAACTGTCATTTCGCCACAACACCTCGCCATCTAATTCCGATACGGCACTAATGCCCCCACGATGCGCGACGACGTAGACGACCCCATTGGCAACCACTAATTCGGCATCAATATCCACCAACCGCTCCACCTCGGAACGCCCTCTAGGGATCGCGACATTGGTTTCCCAGACGTATTTGCCATCTTCAAGCCGCAACGCCAGTAACTTGCCATTGTCATAACCGCCAATGATGCGGTCTTCCACCACCACGGGGGTGCCGGTGCCACGGACGCTCAGGGGGGGCACGCTGGTTTCATAAGACCACAGCTTGGCGCCGGTTTGGGCGTTATGGGCCGAAACCACGCCATCGGTACAACGGATAATGACCACACCCTGGGCAATCACCGGAACTGACAGCACTTCACTGGTCACCGCCACAGTCCACAGCGGAACGCCGGTTTCGCTATTGAAAGCGGCTACCTGGCCTTTGCTGGTGCCTAGCACAACTAAGCCGCCACCGACACCTGGCCCTGCCGAAAAGGGCAATTCGGTTTCCGCATCCCAATACAAATCGCCGTTGCTAAGGTTGCGTGCCTGCACCAAGCCATCGCTATCGGCCGCAAAAATTTTGCCCGCAGCTATGGTCGGGACTAACTTGAGCGTTTTCCCGTCGCTGCCATCGCCTACACTTTTTTCCCAGACTTTGGTGATTTTTATTTCAGGCGCATACTCGGTCAGCGGCTTAGGCGGCTCGGCATTGTCCTTCCCACCGCCAAATAATTCTTTGACGGTGTCAACCGCGGCGCAACCGGCTAAACTCAAGCAAACCAATAACACAGTAAAAAGACGCATCCGTTTATTTCCCCATTTTTTCCGGTGCCGTCAGGTCATCGATTTTCATTTGTAGCAACGGTGATTGCTGGCCATTCCGCAGCGCACTTTGATAGGCGGTCCGCGCCTGGTCCAGACGGTCCAAGGCGAGGTAAAGATCACCAGCCAATTCGTCATAGATGGCCGAAAAACTGCCTGAGGTGGTTTGATCGACTGCATTGATCAGCTTTAAGCCCTGCTCGTATTCCTTGTTGGCCATCATGATACGGACCAGACGAATCCTGGCAATGTTGGCCAACTCTTTGTTGTCACTGGCAAGCTGCTTTTCCAGCAACGCCTTAGCGGCGGGAAAGTCATTTTCTTGCACTTTTTGCTTAGCCAACATCAGGCCGCTGAACGCCGCATAGTCAGACCCGCGAAACTGGCTTTGGATGCGTACGGCCAATTCCTCGACGCTGTCCTTTTGGTTTTCAACCATCGCTTTCAGCAATTGGTTGTAAAGGGCGGAGGCTTGTAGGGCTTGGTCTTTTTGATGTTGCTGCCAATAATTCCAACCCAGAATGGCGGCTATGCCCACGGTTATGCCAATCAAAATGGCTTTGCCATTTTCTTGCCACCAGTTTTTTATGGCTGCGACCTGTTGTTCTTCTGTTTCGTATAATTCCACGTCCAATCCTGTTAGCTCAGTTATGCCAATGGTTATGTGTAGTGATTTTGGAAAAAAGCGATGGCTTCGGGCTGCGTCAAGGTTTTCTGGCCTTGTTCGTCACGCAATGATTTTATCCCCACCTCGCCTTTGCCGACCTCATCATCGCCCAGTATTACGGCATAGTCGGCACCACTTTTATCCGCTTTTTTAAATTGGCTTTTAAAACCGCCTGCATCGGAACCCACTTGCAATTTCATTTGCGGTACGGCATCACGCAGGTCTTCCGCCAAACGTAGGCCTGCCCTGCCAGCCGACTTTCCCACCCGAATCATAAACACATCGACGGGTTTGGCAACGAGGACATCAACCGTTTCCAACAACGCCAACAACCGTTCCATGCCCATCGCAAAACCCACCGCGAAGCCCGTTTTTCCGCCGAGTTGTTCGACCAGACTGTCGTAACGGCCACCCGCGCAAACAGTCCCTTGTGAGCCCAGTTCATCGGCGACCCATTCGAAAACGGTTTTGCTGTAATAATCCAAGCCACGCACCAAGCGAGTGTTGATACGATAACCGACGCCCAATTCCT